>JAGWKJ010000146.1 GCA_028865375.1 Hyphomicrobiales bacterium
GATGCGGATCGACGGCCGCCGCGTCGAGGGCCTGGAACCGGCGGATCGCGGCATCGCCATGGTGTTCCAGTCCTACGCGCTCTATCCCCACATGAGCGTCGAGCAGAACCTCGGCTTCGGCCTGAAGATGAACGGCGCGCCCAAGGAGCGCATCGCAGCGGGCGTGGCCGAGGCCGCGCGCATCCTTCAGCTCGGCCCGCTGCTCAAGCGCAAGCCGGCGCAGCTCTCCGGCGGCCAGCGCCAGCGCGTGGCGATCGGGCGGGCCATCGTGCGCGAGCCCAAGGTGTTCCTGTTCGACGAACCGCTCTCCAACCTCGACGCGGAGCTGCGCGTGCAGATGCGCGTCGAGATCGCCAAGTTGCACCAACAGCTCGGCAACACCATGATCTACGTCACGCACGACCAGACCGAGGCGATGACGCTGGCCGACAAGATCGTGGTGCTCCGCGCCGGCCGCGTGGAGCAGGTCGGCCGCCCGCTCGACCTTTACGAAAACCCCGACAACGCCTTCGTCGCCGGCTTCATCGGCTCGCCGCGCATGAATTTCTTCGACGCGACCGTGGAAGGCGACGGCGCCGCGCGCGCGGTGAGGGTCGGCGACTGGGCGCCGTTCGCGCCGCCGCCCGCGCCCGGCCGGGCGCCGGCGCTGGGCCCCGCCAAGCTCGGCGTGCGGCCAGAACATTTCATGCCGGCGGCGGCGGGCGACGTGCGCTTTCCCGCCAAGGTCGAGGTGGTGGAGCGGCTGGGCGGCACGGCCTACGTCCATGCGCGCGCGGCCGACGGCGCCGCGGTCGTGGTCGAGCGCCGCGACGGCGAGACCGCCAAGCCGGGCGACACCGTGGAGGTCGGATTCGCGCTAAAGGACGCGCGCTTGTTCGACGCCGAAGGCCGTCGCGCCGCGTGAGCCATTGGCGCCCGGCTTCCGGCCGCGCTAGGAAGCCGGCCGTCGCGCCGGGGGGCCCATGTCCGAACTCGCCTATGTGATCGAGCCCGAACGGCCCGACGATGCCGCGCCCATCGAGCGGCTGAGCGCGCGCGCGTTCGGCCCGGGCCGCTTCGCCCGTTCGGCCTATCGGCTGCGCGAGAAGTCGCCGTCCGATCCGACGCTGTCGCGGGTGGCGCGGATCGGTTCGCTGATGATCGCCTGCAACGCCATGACGCCGATCTCGATCGGGGGCGCGCCGGCGCTGCTGCTCGGCCCGCTCGTCGTCGAGCCGGCGTTCCGCCGCCACGGCGTCGGCGCCGCCCTGATCCGCGACGCGCTCGCGGCAGCGGCCGCCGCCGGCCATCGCCTCGTGCTGCTGGTCGGCGACGAGCCTTTCTACGGCCGCTTCGGCTTCAAGCGCGCGCCGCCCGGCCGGCTGGAGTTCCCCGGGCCCGTCGATCCCGCGCGCTTGTTGGTGTGCGAACTCGTCGCGGGCGCGTTCGAGGGCGCGTCGGGCGCGGTCGGCCCGGCGTAACGCGGCGCACAAAAAAAAGCCGCGGCGGAAATCCGCCGCGGCCGCCGCATCGTCAGGAGTCGCGTTTCCGGCGTCGAGGGCCTCAGCCCTCGACGCCCTCGACGTACCAGTTCATGCCGAGCAGGTCCTTGTCCTCGGCCTTGGCGCCGGCGGCGATCTTCACGACGCCGGTGCGGTCCTTGATGGGACCGACCATCGCGGGCAGCTTGTGCGCCTTGATCTCGGCGACGATCTTGTCGGCCGCCGCCTTGGCGTCCGCCGTCATGCCGGGTCCATAGGCGCCCAGCGTCACCATGCCCGCCGCCATGCCGCCCCACGTGTCGGCCGACTTCCACGCGCCGGCGATCTGCTCCTTGGCGCGGCGGATGTAATAGGGACCCCACGAGTCGACGGTCGAGGTCAGGCAGGCCTTGGGCGCCGCCTTGCTCATGTCCGAGGACTGGCCGAAGCCGACGATGCCGCGCGTCTGGGCCGCTTGGAGGGGCGCCACGCTGTCGGTGTGCTGGCACATCACGTCGCAGCCTTGGTCCATCAGGGCCTTGGCGGCGTCGGCTTCCTTGGCGGGATCGTACCAAGTGTTGACCCAGATCACCTTGGTCACGAACTTCGGGTTCACCTTGCGCGCCGCCACCGTGAAGGCGTTGATGCCCATCACGACCTCGGGGATCGGGAACGAAGCGATGTAGCCCGCCTTGCCAGACTTCGAGAGCATGGCGGCGATCTGGCCCTGCACCTGGCGGCCTTGGTAGAAGCGTGCGTTGTAGGTCGCCACGTTGGGCGCGCGCTTGTACCCGGTGGCGTGTTCGAAATGCACCTTCGGGAACGCCTTGGCGACCTTGATCGTCTGGTCCATGAACCCGAACGAGGTCGTGAAGATCAGCTCGTTGCCGGCCTGCGCGAGCTGGCGGATGACGCGCTCGGCGTCCGGCCCCTCGGCGACGTTCTCGACGAACGAGGTCTTCACCGCGGTGCCCAAGGCCTTGTCGAGCGCGAGGCGGCCGAGGTTGTGCTGGAAGGTGTAGCCTCCGTCGCCGATGGGGCCCGTGTAGACGAAGCCGACCTTCAGCGGCGCGGCGGCGCGCGCCGGCCCGCCGATGGCGGCGGTGGCGGCCGCTGCGCCGGCGGCCCCGATGAAGCCGCGCCGATCCATTTTCATGCCCATGTGACCCCTCCTGACGCGGACGCGGCCCTTACGCCGTCGCCCTGAACGGTTTGCCGAGACAGGCCGGCGCGCGCAGATTGGCGCCCGCGCGGCCCGCCGAGATGATCGTGAGCGCCGCGATGGTCGCCAGATAGGGCGCCATCGCCAACGCTTCCGGTGGAACGAGCGTAAGGCCGAAAGCCTTGGCCTGCAATTCGAAGATCATCATCGCGCCGAACAAATAGGCACCGAACAGCAGCCGGCCCGGCCGCCAGCCCGAGAACGTCACCAGCGCCAGGGCGATCCAGCCGCGCCCGGCCGTCAGGCCCACGGCCCAGGTCGGCGTCAGCGACAGCGAGAAATAGGCGCCCGCCAACCCCGCCATCGCGCCGCCGAACAGGCTGGCGCCATAGCGCACCGCGATCACGCGATAACCGAGCGCGTGGGCCGAGGAATCGCCCTCGCCGACCGCGCGCAGCACCAGCCCGGCCCGCGTGCGCGACAGGAACCAGGCGACCGCCAGCGCGGCGGCGACCGAGAAATAGACGAACGCGTCATAGCCGAACAGGACGCGCGCGAGCGGATGCTCCGCCAGCGCGGCGGGAAAGACCTCGGGCAGGCGATGCACCTCGCGGCCGACGAAATCCTTGCCCACCAGCGAGCTCACGCCCTGGCCGAAGATCGTCAACGCGAGGCCGGTGGCGACCTGGTTGGCGGTCAGCGACAGCGTCAGCACCGCGAACAGCCCGGCGCCGAGCGCGCCGGCGAGCGCGGCGGCGCCGGCCGCCAACCACAGGTCGCCGGTCGTCAGCGCCACGATGGCGGCGGACACGGCACCCAGCAGCATCATGCCCTCGACGCCGAGGTTGAGCGTGCCGGACTTCTCGGCCACCAATTCGCCGAGTGCGGCGAGCAGCAGCGGCGTCGCCGCGGCCACGATCGACATCGCGATCGAGACGACGATCGTCGCGTTCATGGGCGCGCGCCCGCGGCAGAGGGCGCCGGCGCGACGCGGCGCAGGCGGTAGCGGGTCGCCATGTCCACCGCCAGCAGGCAGAACAGCATCAGCGCCTGGAACACGCCGGCCGCCGCGCCCGGCAGGCCGACGGTGGTCTGCGCCGTCTCGCCCCCGACGTAGGACACCGCCATCACGATGCCGGCGAGCGCGATGCCCAGCGGATGCAGGCGGCCGAGGAAGGCGACGATGATCGCCACGTAGCCGTAGCCCTGCGGGAATTGCGGCGTCAGCTGGCCGAACGGCCCGGCCGCTTCGAGGATGCCCGCCAACCCCGCGAAGGCGCCTCCCGCCAGCATCGTGCGCCACGCGGTGCGGTCGGCCTCGAAGCCCGCGTAGCGCGCCGCCGCCGGCGCGAGGCCCACCACCCGCACCTCGAAGCCGAGCACGGTGGCGCGCAGCACGATCCAGGCGAGAAACGCGGCGAGAAACGCGATCGGCACGCCTAGGTGCAGCACGGTGCCGGGCACGACCGCGGGCAGCGTCTCCCAGTCGGTGAAGGTGCGGGTCTGCGGAAAATTGTAGCCCTGCGGGTCGCGCCAAGGCCCGCGCACCAGGAAATACAGGAGCTGCAGGGCGACGTAGGACAGCATCAGGCTGGACAGTATCTCGCTCACCTTGAAGCGCGTGCGCAGCAAGGCCGGGATGGCGGCATAGGCCGCTCCGCCGAGCGCGCCGGCCACGAGCATGGCGGGCAGGATCCAGTAACCCGCCATGTCGTACGCGGCGAGCGCGACGCCGGTGCCGGCGATCGCGCCGACGACGTATTGTCCTTCGGCGCCGATGTTCCAGACGTTGGCGCGGAAGCCGAAAGACAGGCCGACCGCGATCAGCACGAGCGGCGCCGATTTCACGCCGAGGTCGGGCCAGCGCTGCGGATCGGCGAGCGGCGACAAGAAGATCTCCCGCGCGGCGCCGAGTCCGTCGTAGCCGAGCGCGGAGAACACCAGCGAGCCGATGACGATGGTCGCGGCGACCGCCAGCGCCGGGGCCGCGAGGTCGAGCGCGCGCGAGCGCTCCGCGCGCGGCTCAATGCGCCAGGCCAACCGCGCCTCCCGTCGCCGCCGGCGGCTCGCCGTGCACGCCGCCCATCATCAGGCCGATCTCCTCGACGCTGGCGGAGGCGGCGTCGACCGC
This sequence comes from Hyphomicrobiales bacterium, assembly GCA_028865375.1. Classification (GTDB taxonomy): domain Bacteria; phylum Pseudomonadota; class Alphaproteobacteria; order Rhizobiales; family Beijerinckiaceae; genus JAGWKJ01. The sequence continues at coordinate 4,754 of JAGWKJ010000146.1, forward strand.
GCGCGACACGCGGCCCGCGTTCAGCGCCACCAGCCGGTCCGAGATTTCGCGCAGCTCGTCGAGGTCCTGGCTGACGACGACGACCGCGGCGCCGCCGGCCGCCAGGTCGACGATCGCCTGGCGGATCGCGGCGGTGGCGCCGGCGTCGACGCCCCAGGTCGGCTGCGCGACCACGAACACCTTGGGCGCCTGCAACATCTCTCGGCCCACCACGTATTTCTGCAGGTTGCCGCCCGACAGCGAACGCGCCAGCGCGTCGGGCCCGCCGGCCTTCACCGCGAAGGCGGCGATGACGTCCCGGGCGTAGGCGCGAGCCGCGCGCGGCCTGAGCGCCCCGCGCGACGTCAGGCCGCGGACGTGGCGGGCGGACAGGAACGCGTTGTCGGCGAGCGACATGTCGCCGACCGCCGCGTGGCCGTTGCGCTCTTCGGGCGCGCCCGCCAGCCCGAGCTTGCGGCGCGCCTCGGGGCCGAGCGCCCCCACCGGCGCGCCGTCGAGCAGGATCATGTCGGCGCGCGGCGCCCGGCGCTCGCCCGTCAGCGCGCGCATCAGCTCGACCTGGCCGTTGCCCGCCACGCCCGCGATCCCGAGCACCTCGCCGGCGCGCACCTCGAAGCTGGCGCCGCGCAACGGCGTCTCGAATTGGCCTTCGGGCGGCAGGTCGAGGCCGCGGACGGCGAGCCTCACCTCGCCGGGCGCGCGCGCGGCGGGGCGCGCGACGCCCTTCAACTCCGACCCGATCATCAGTTCGGCCATGCGCCGCGCGTCGGTGCGGCGCGGATCGACCTCGGCGACCACGCGGCCCTGGCGCAGGATCGTGGCCGCGTCGCACAGCTCCTCGATCTCGCGCAGCTTGTGGGAGATGTAGAGGATCGACCGTCCCTCGTCGCGCAGCTTCCGCAAGGTGACGAAGAGCCGTTCGACCTCTTGGGGGGTGAGCACCGAGGTCGGCTCGTCCATCACGAGCAGCTTGGGGTCCTGCAGCAGCGCGCGCACGATCTCGATGCGCTGGCGTTCCCCCACCGAGAGCGTATGCGTCGCGCGCCGCGGATCGAGCGGCAGGCCGTAGGACTCCGCGACTTCGACGATCCGCCTTTCGAGCGCGGCGTCGGCGCGCGCGCCGTCGAGCCCCAGCGCGACGTTCTCGGCCACCGTCATCGCGTCGAACAGCGAGAAATGCTGGAACACCATGCCGATGCCGAGCTTGCGCGCGGCGGCCGGCGAGGCGACCTCGACCGGCGCGCCCTGCCACAGCATGTCGCCCGAATCCGGCTTGAGCACGCCGAACACGATCTTGACCAGCGTCGACTTGCCGGCGCCGTTTTCGCCCAGCAGCGCATGGATGCGACCGGCCCCGACGGCGAGGGACACGCCGTCGTTCGCCTTCAAGGCGCCGAACGTATTGGTGACGCCGCGCAATTCAAGCAGCGGCGAAGCGCCCACGTCCGCCATCGGCGGCGACCCCCGTCTCGGCCCGGAACGTGGGCCAAACGACGGCCGCGCGCAAGCCCGCTTGGCAGGCACCGGCGCCCGAAGGCGGGCGCCGGCCCGTCGCGGCGACGCGATCAGGCCTTGGCTTCGATCTTCACGCCCGCGTCGGCGAACTGATGGGCGAGCTCGCCGGACTGGAACATCTCGCGCACGATGTCGCAGCCGCCGAGGAAC
>JAGWKJ010000147.1 GCA_028865375.1 Hyphomicrobiales bacterium
AGCGCGGGCGGCGGCGGCGCGCCAAGCGCCACGACGATTCGGTGCGACGTCGCGCGCGCGCGAAGCGCGGCGGCCAGCGCGCCCTCGCCTTCGGCGGAAATCCCGTCGGCGAGCCACAGCGCCGACGCGCGCGGCGTCGCGTCGAGGAACGCGGCGACGGCGGCCGCCTGCGCCGACCGCGTCGGCGCATAGGGCCTCGGCTTCGCCGCCGCGATGCGCGCGAGCGCGTCATCCGCCGCGCCCGGCACGGGCGACACGGCGCCGTCGGACGCCAGCACCACCGCGACCGAACGGCCGGAATCGCCCGCTTGGCGAGCGGCCGTCGAAGCGAACTCGACGCGCGCGCGCCAATCGGGAGCGGCGGCCCAACCGTCGTCGAGGATCAGCAGCAGCGGGCCCGCGCCGGTCTGGATCGGCGCGGCCGGGCGCCACGAAGGGCCCGCCATCGCCAACACGACCGCGGCGGCGACGGCGAGCCGCAGCACCAACAGCCAAGGTGGAGTCCGCGCAGGAGTCTCTTCCTCGCGCTTCAGCCCGAGCAGCAGACGCAACGGCGGAAACGGCGTGCGCGCCGGCGCGGGCGGCGTCACGCGCAGCAGCCACCAGATCGCGGGCAGCAGGAAGAGCCCGAGCAGCGCGACCGGCGCCGCGAACGCGATCGGCGCGCCGAACATCATCGCGGCGCCTCGAGGCGCATCCGCAGCGCGAGCAAGGCCTCGGCGGGCGGCCTGTCGGTGCGATGGATCGCGAACGACCAGCCGAGGCGGCGGCATGCATCGCGCAACGCCTCGCGGTGCGCGGCGAGCGCGTCCGCGTAGGCCTCGCGCAAGCCTTCCGCCATGCCGACGCGCAACCGATGCGCCCCGTCCACGTCGGCGAATTCGACGTGGCCGCGATAGGGGAACGTCTCTTCCGCCGGGTCGGCGATCATCAGCAGGTGGCCTCCGGCGCCGGCGGCGGCCAAGCGCGCGATCGACGCGGCGATCGCGGAGGCGTCGGAGAGGAAATCGCCGATCAGGACGAATTGGGAACGCCGCGCGCCCGGCGCGGAGAGAGGGATTTCCGCCGCCGCGTCGCCGCCGCGCCCGGTCGCGAGCGCGGCGGCGAAGCGTTCGATCACGTCGCGCGCGGCGACGGGTTTGGTCAGGCCGAGCAGGGACACCCGCTCCCCGCCGCGCACCAGCAAGTCGGCCAGCGCGAGCCCGATCACGAGCGCGCGCGACACCTTGGCGTGCAACGCCGGCGAGGAAGCGAAATCCATCGATCGCGAGCGGTCGATCCAGAGCGCCACGTCCTGCGCCGCCTGCCATTCTCGTTCGCGCACGAACAGGCGGTCGGCCCGCGCGGAACGCCGCCAATCGACCGACGCGGCGCTTTCGCCCGCCGCGTGCGGCCTGAATTGCCAGAAATCTTCGCCGACGCCCGCGCGCCGTCGACCATGGACGCCGTGCGCGAGCTGCGACGACAGCGCGCGCGCCGACGCCACGATCGACGGCAGCCTGCGCGCGAGATCGAATGCCGCGGCGCGACTTGCGGCGGGCGCGGCCGCGCGTTCCCCGTCGTCGAGGAGGCGCGCGGATCCCATTACGCGATGTCCGAGACGAGGCGCGCGACGACCGCCTCGACAGTCTCTCCGTCGGCCCGCGCGGCGAAACCGAGGGCCATCCGATGCTTCAGCACCGGCGCGGCGAGCGCGGCGACATCCGCCTTGGACGGCGCGAGGCGCCCCTCCACGAGCGCGCGCGCGCGGGCGGCGAGCGCCAGGGCCTGCGCGGCGCGAGGCCCCGGTCCCCACGCGATCTTGCCCGCCAGCGACGGGTCGCCGCCTTCCGGCCTCGCCTTGCGCACGAGATCGAGGATCGCTTCCACGACGCCCTCGCCGATGGGCATCCGTCGGACCAGGCGCTGCGCGGCGAGCAGGTCTTCGGGCTCCATCGCGCGTTTGGCGATCGGCGCGGCGTCGCCCGTCGTCTCGATCACGATGCGGCGCTCGGTCGCCCGATCCGGAAAACCGACGTCGATCCGCATCAGGAACCGGTCGAGCTGGGCCTCGGGAAGCGGGTAGGTGCCTTCCTGCTCCAGCGGATTCTGGGTCGCGAGCACGTGAAAGGGCCTGGGCAGGTCGTGCCGCGCGCCCGCGATCGTGACGTGGCCTTCCTGCATCGCCTGCAGCAGCGCCGATTGTGTGCGCGGGCTCGCGCGATTGATCTCGTCGGCCATCAGGAGTTGCGCGAACACGGGGCCGCGCACGAAACGCAAATGCCGCTTGCCGTCGGCCCCTTCGTCGAGGATCTCCGCGCCGAGGATGTCGGCGGGCATCAGGTCGGGCGTGAATTGGATGCGCCGCGCGTCGAGGCCGAGCGCGACGCCGAGCGTTTCGACCAGCCGCGTCTTGGCGAGACCCGGCACGCCGACGAGCAAGGCGTGCCCGCCGGCGAGCAACGTGGTCAGCGCGAGATCGACCGTCGTCGCCTGCCCGAACACCACGGCGCCGACGGCGGAACGAACCGCCGCCAGACGTTCCAAGGCGGCTTCGGCGAGGCGCGCGACGTCGGACGATTCGGCGAGCGAAACTGGATCGACTGACGACATGGGCTCCCTCGGTCTTCCCGCGCGGGCGGCTGCGTCCCCGTTAGAGCACGATTGGGGCCGAATGGCAGCGCGGCGCTCCGTCAAGAACGTAGGGAGAACGGATGGCGGTTCCGATTGTGCGGACCGTCCGCTTCGGATAGGGTCCGTCCGTCGTCGAGCTTGGCCCTCGAACCGCTTGGGCCATTTCCTTCATCGCTTCCCGTCCGCGGGCGGCGCCAAATCGGAGCCCCGGCGACCCAATGGATTTCCTCAAGCCACGGTTGATCCCCATGAACCGTCGTCGTCGCATCTACGAAGGCAAGGCGAAGGTCCTGTACGAAGGGCCGGAAGCGGGAACGCTCATCCAGCATTTCAAGGACGACGCCACCGCGTTCAACGCCAAGAAGCACGAGGTGATCGACGGCAAGGGCGTGCTGAACAACCGCATCAGCGAGTTCCTGTTCACGCACCTGAACAACATCGGCGTTCCCACCCATTTCATCCGCCGGCTGAACATGCGCGAGCAGCTGATCCGCGAGGTCGAGATCATCCCGCTCGAGGTCGTCGTGCGAAACGTCGCGGCGGGATCGCTGGCGACGCGGCTCGGTCTCGAGGAAGGTACGCAGCTGCCGCGCTCGATCATCGAGTTCTATTACAAGAACGATGCGCTCAACGACCCCATGGTCTCAGAGGAACACATCACGGCCTTCGGCTGGGCGACCCCCCAGGAGATCGACGACATCATGGCGCTCGCCATCCGCGTCAACGACTTCCTCGCCGGCCTGTTCCTCGGCGTCGGCATCCGGTTGGTCGACTTCAAGATGGAGACCGGCCGCCTCTGGGAAGGCGACATGATGCGCATCGTCGTCGCCGACGAGATCAGTCCCGATTCGTGCCGCCTATGGGATCTCAAGTCCAACGACAAGCTCGACAAGGACCGCTTCCGCCGCGACATGGGCGGCCTCGTGGAGGCGTATGCGGAGGTCGCGCGCCGGCTCGGGATAATGCAGGAAAACGAGCCCACGCCGTCGTCGGGCCCCAAGCTCGTGCAGTGACCGGCGGGCCGGCCCCTCAGGCCGGCCGCGGCTTGCCTTCCAGTGCCCCCAGCAGCGCGCGCCTAATCGCGGAGCGCCGTTGCTCGGAGGCGATCTTCGCCCCCGTCAGGTCCGTGACGTAGAAAACGTCGACCACCTTCTCGCCGAAGGTGGCGACGTGCGCCGAGGCGATGTTGAGGTTGAGGTCGGACAACGCGCGCGTCAGGGCGTGCAACAGGCCGACCCGGTCGAGTCCCGAGACCTCGATCACGGTGTGGCTGCGCGACAGCGCGTCGTCGAACATGACCTCGGACGCGACCCGGAACTCCGGCGTGGCGGCGGCGCGGTGCGGCTCGCGCGCCGCCAGCGCGACGCCGACCCTGATGTCGCCGCGCAGCGACTTGCCGATCGCGTCGGCGACCCGGCCGGCGCGTCGCAGTTCGTCCGCGTCCGTCTCGAACGCGCGCGCGAGGAATATGGCGTCGAGCGCCAGCCCGTCCGTCGTGGTGAAGATCTGCGCGTCCACGATGTTGCCGCCGGCCGCCGCGCAGGCGCCGGCGACGGTCGACAGCAGCCGGGGATGGTCGGGGGCGACGACCGTGACCTCGGTGTAGCCGCGGAAACGGTCGGTCGAGACCGCGGTGACGAGCGCTTCGCCGCCCTCGGCGCGCGCGCGCAGCAACTTGGCGTGCGCGACCTTCCGTTCGACGTCGACCCGCAGCCAATAGGGCGCGCGATGCCGCCTTGCATAGGCGTCGAATTCGTCGTCGCTCCAGCCCGGCAGGCGGGCCCTGAGCGCGGCCTGGGCGGAGGCCACCTTCGCGTCGCGGTCGATCGCCGAATGTCCGCCGGCGAGATGCGGCTCGGTCTCCCAATAGAGCGTGCGCAGCAGCTGGCCTTTCCAGCCGTTCCAGACGCCCGGTCCGACCGCGCGAATGTCGGCGACCGTCAGCAACAGAAGCAGCTTCAACCGCTCCGGGCTCTGCACGAGCCGCGCGAAGGCTTCGATCGTGGCCGGATCCGACAGGTCCCGGGTCTGCGCGATCGTCGACATGTGGAGGTGGTGTTCGACGAGCCACGCCGCGGTCGCGGTTTCGCGCGCGTCGAGGCCGAGCCTGGGCCCGAGCTCGCGGACGATCCGCGCGCCGGCGATCGAATGGTCCTCCGGACGGCCCTTTGCGACGTCGTGCAGGAAGGTCGCGACGTAAAGCGCGCGCCGATTGGAGATCGTCGGAAATATCTCGGTGGCGACCGGATGTTCGTCGCGCAGGCCTTGAGCCTCCATGTCGGCCAGCGCGCCGACCGAACGCAACAGGTGCTCGTCCACCGTGTAATGGTGATAGAGGCTGAACTGCATCATCGCGACGACGCGGCCGAACTCGGGGATGAAACGGCCGAGCACGCCCGCTTCGTTCATGCGCCGCAGCACCGTTTCGGGCGACGGCCGCGACGTCAGGATCTCGAGGAACAGGCGATTGGCCTCGGGGTCCGCGCGCGTCTCCCTGCCGATCGACCGCAGCGACAGGCTCACCGCGCGCGTCGCGTCGGGATGCAGCGCCAGGCCGCTGCGCTGCGCCGCCCAGAAAATCCGCACCAGGTTCACCGGGTCGCGCGCGAAGGCGTCCGGCCGCGCCAAGGCGATGCGGCCGTTCTCGATGGCGAAATCGCCCGCCCCTTCCACGAGCTTTGGCCGGCGCAACCGCTTGACGAAACGGTCGAGCGCGGCCTTCGGCTTGGCGTGGCGCGCTTCCAGCGCGGCGCAGACGATGTTGGTCAGGTCGCCGACGTCCTTGGCCACGAGGAAATAGTGTTTCATGAACCGCTCGACGGCGGACATGCCACCGCGGTCGCGGTAGCCGAGCGCGGCGGCGATGCCGGGCTGGCGTTCGAAGCTGAGCCTCTCCTCCGCGCGGCCCGCTTGGAAGTGCAGGTGGCAGCGCACGCTCCACAGGAATTCCTCGCAGCGCCGGAAGGTCGCCGCCTCGCGCCGCGTGAAAAGTCCGGCGGCGACGAAATCCGCCACCTCGCGGGCGCGGCAGACGTATTGCGCGATCCAGAACAGGGTGTTGAGGTCGCGAAGCCCGCCCTTGCCCTCCTTGACGTTGGGCTCGACGACATAGCGAGCGGCGCCGGCCTTCGAGAGGCGCTGGTCGCGCTCGGCGAGCTTGGCGGCGACGAATTCGCGCGGACCGGCCGCCACCACCTTGTCGTCGAAGTCCTTCCGCAACCGCTCGAACAAGGCGCCGTCGCCGTCGATCCGCCGCGCTTCGAGGAGCGTCGTGCGGATCGTCATGTCGGCCTGCGCTTGGTCGAGGCATTCCTCGACGGTCCGCGTCGCGTGCCCGACTTTCAGCTTCAGGTCCCAGAGGAGGTAGAGAGCGGCTTCGACGGCCTTCTCGATCCGCGCGCGGCCCGCGTCCGGGGTCAGGAACAACAGGTCGACGTCGGAGCCCGGCGCCATCAGTCCGCGCCCGTATCCGCCGACCGCGACGCTCGACATCCGCGCCAGTTCGTCGGGCGCGACGCCCGCGAGGCGGGAGGCCGCGCGCACGACCGCTTGGGTCACGTCGTCCTGCGACGCGGACAGCGCGCGCGCGCAATCGACGCCCCGGCCGCCTGCCTCGAGCGCGGCGCGCGCCGCGGCATGGCCTTCGTCGAGCGACCGTCGGCAGGCGTCCATGCTCGCCGCGCGCAACGTCTCGCCGGCCGCGCCCGATTCGAGCGCGGCGGCGACC
>JAGWKJ010000148.1 GCA_028865375.1 Hyphomicrobiales bacterium
GATCACGTGCGGCACGCGCGCGGAGGCGCGCGGCTTGGAGAACGTCCCCAAGGGCGGCTTCATCCTCGCCTCGAAGCACCAGTCGTTCCTCGAGATCCTCGTCATCGTGGTCCATGCGGACGACTTCGCCTTCGCCTACAAGCGCGAGCTCGGCTGGATCCCGCTGTTCGGCTGGTACCTGGTGGCGGCCGAACAATTGTCGATCGATCGCGCGCGCGGGTCGAGCGCGCTGCCGGAACTGGCCCGCAAGACCGGCGCGTTGCTGCGCCAGGGTCGGCAATTGCTGATCTTTCCCGAGGGCACGCGACGCGCGCCGGGCGCGCCGCCGCGCTACAAATACGGCGTCACGCACCTCTACCGCACGCTGGACGCCACCGTGGTCCCGGTGGCGGTGAACACGGGCCTGTTCTGGCCGCGGCGCAAGCTGGTGCGGCGGCCGGGCGTCTGCACGGTGGAATACCTGCCCCCGATCGCGCCGGGCCTGTCGCCCGAGGATTTTTCCCGCGAGCTGCAGTCGCGGATCGAATCCGCCTCGGCGCGGCTGACGGACGAGGCGCTGGCGCGCGATCCGTCGCTGGCGGCGGCGATGGCGGCGCCGGGCGCCGCCTGAGCGCCCGATTGCCCCGGGCGGGCCGCCGTCGCATTGTCCCGAATCGGGGGGCGCCGCTCCCGCCGAGGTCGAATCCGAATGACGCAAAACCCGAAGCCGCCGCCCGCGCTCGACCGCTCCGAGCGCACGGGAAGCACCGGCCTCGTCTTGCTGCTCACGATCGCCTTGGTGGCGGTTCCCTTCGTGTTGCGCGGCCTGCCGGCGCCGCAGGCGACGCACGCCATCGTCGGACTGCTGACCGTGCTGGCCGTGGTCGGCCTGCTCGCGCTGTTCTCCTACGCGGTCGGTTTCCTGCAATTCGCCGGTCAGGCGGCCAAGAACGACGTGACCAAGCTCGTCGCCGACACCGACGGCGAGGGCCTGCTGGTGACCGAGGGCGAGCAGCGCATCGTCTACGCCAATCCGGCCTATCTCGCCCTGTCGGGCGTCCGCCAAGGCGCCGATCCGGCGCCGGTCGTCCGGCTGTTCTCGGGCGCGGCGGACGTGTCGGAGGCCGTCTACCGCCTCGCCCAGGCGGCTCGGGAGGGGAAGCGCGCATCGGAGGAGATCAGGCTGTCGCCGCCGCTCGGCGCGGCCGCCGGCGTCGAGTCCGCCGCATGGTACCGCCTGCGCGTCCGCCGCCTCGATCCCGCAGGCGGACGCGCCGCCACGTTGTGGAGCGTCGCCGACGTCACGCGCGAACGCGCGCGCCACGAAAACGCGTTCCAGGAGCTCCAAGCGGCCGTCGACTATCTCGACCACGCGCCGGCGGGATTCTTCTCGGCCGAGCCCGACGGCTCGATCGGCTACATGAACGCCACGCTCGCCGGATGGCTCGACTACGACCTCGCGCAATTCGGCGCCGGCGGACTGAAGGTCACCGACGTCGTCGCCGGTTCGGGCGACGCGCTGCTGTCGGCGGTCGCCGGCGGGCCCGGCGCGGTGCGGACCGAACAATTCGACATCGACCTCAAGCGCGCCGACGGAAAGAGCTTCCCGGCGCGCCTGCTGCACCGCGTCGCCTTCTCCGCCGACGGCCAGCCCGGCCCCTCGCGCACGCTCGTCCTGTCGCGCGCGGCGGGCGAAGAAAAGGGCGAGGACCTGCGCGCGGCCGAAGTGCGCTACGCGCGCTTCTTCAACGCGACGCCGATGGCGATCGCCTCGGTGCGCGCCGACGGCGGCGTCGAACGCGCCAACGCCGCCTTCGCGCGGATGCTGCCGGGCGCGCTCAAGGAGGGGCCGGCGGCCGGCGCGTTGTTCGCCGCGATCGCGCCCGCCGACCGGCCCGCGCTGGAAAAGGCGCTCGCCGACGCGGTGGCGGCGCGCGCCGACGTGCCGCCGGTGGAGGGCGCGTTCGCCGACGATCCGGCGAAGTCGGCGAGATTCTATTTCTCTCCCGCCGACAAGGAGGCCGACAAGGCCGCCGCCGCGACGCTGTTCGCGCTCGACACGAGCGAAGAGCGCAAGCTGCGCGACAATTTCGCCCAGAGCCAGAAGATGCAGGCGGTCGGCCAGCTCGCCGGCGGCGTCGCGCACGACTTCAACAACGTCCTGACCGCCATCATCGGCTATTCGGACCTGCTGCTGGCCAATCACCGGCCGACCGACCCGGCGCACCAGGACATCATGCAGATCAAGCAGAACGCCAACCGGGCGGCGAGCCTGGTCCGGCAGCTGCTCGCGTTCTCGCGCCGGCAGACGCTGCGTCCCCAGGTGCTGCGGCCCGACGACGTGCTGTCGGACGTGCAGCCGCTGCTGCGCAAGCTCGCCGGCGACAAGGTCGCCATCGACGTCAAGCACGGCCGCGACCTGTGGACGGTGAAGGCCGACGTGAACCAACTCGAACAGGTGCTGGTGAACCTCGTCGTCAACGCGCGCGACGCCATGCCCGAGGGAGGCCGCATCGCCCTGCGCAGCCTCAACGCGCCGGCGGGCGAGCTCGCCCAATATGGCGAGAAGCCCCTCCTCGATGCGCCGGCCGATTACGTGCTGATCGAGGTCGCCGACGACGGGCACGGCATCCCGCCCGACGTCATGGAGAAGATCTTCGAGCCGTTCTTCACGACCAAGGAGGTCGGCAAGGGCACCGGGCTGGGCCTGTCGATGGTCTATGGCATCGTCAAGCAGACGGGCGGCTTCATTTTCTGCGACAGCGCGCCGGGCCGAGGAGCGACGTTCCGCGTCTTCCTGCCCCGCCACGTCGAGGCCGCGACGGCGGCGCCCGCGCCGGCGGAGGCCGCGCCCAAGCCGGCCGCGAACCTCACCGGCAGCGGGACGATCCTGCTCGTGGAAGACGAGGACGCCGTGCGCGCCTTCGGCGCCCGCGCGCTCAAGGCGCGAGGTTACAAGGTGATCGAGGCGGCGTCGGGCGCCGAAGCGCTGGAAGCGATGGACAAGGAGGGGAGCACGGTCGACCTCATCGTCTCCGACGTCGTGATGCCCGAGATGGACGGCCCCACGATGTACGGCGAATTGCGCAAGCGCGGCGCGGCGCCCAAGGTGATCTTCGTTTCGGGATACGCCGACGACGCCTTCGCCAAGAACTTGCCGGCCGACGCCGAGTTCGGCTTCCTTCCGAAGCCCTTTACGCTCAAGCAATTGATCGAGGCCGTGAAGGCGACGGTCGGATGAGCGCGGGCCGATGAGCGCGGCGCTCACGCTCTGCCTGCTGCGCCACGCCAAGGCGGAACCCGCCGACGGCCGGCGAGACTTCGACAGGCCGCTCGCCGCGCGCGGGCGCGAGGATTGCGCCAGGATCGCGGCCGCGCTGGCCGGCGCCCGCTTCGACCTCGCGCTGGTCTCGCCCGCCGCGCGGACCAAGGAGACGTTCGAGCGCGTCGCCGCGCTCCTGGCCTCGCCGCCGCCCGTACGCCTCGTGCGCGCGCTCTACGACGCCAGCGCGGGCATGATCGCCGACGAGATCCGCGCCATCGAGCCGGGTCCGCGCGCGGCGCTCGTGGTCGGCCACAATCCCGGCGTCTGGGCGCTGGCGCGCATGCTGGCCGGCGCGGGAATGCCGGGCGAGATGCGCGGGCTCGAAGCGGGCTTCAGGCCGGGCGAGTTCGCTTCGATCGCGTTCGACGCCGACGACTGGGCGGACGTCGAACCGGGGGCCGGCCGCCTGCTCGCCCTCTTCGACCCCGCCGGCGAGTGATCGCCGCGCCCGCGCGGATTTGCGAAGGGTTAACCTTAACCCTCCATGATGCGGCTTCGTTGGTGGAGCGCCGCGTCGAATGGCCCCGGTGTCGTCGATCCGAAGTCAAGCCAGCGCGGCGCCGCCGCGCAGCCATTTCTTCATTTCCGTCACGCGCGGCCGCGACACGAAGACGTTCGCGACGCGCCCGCATTGGCTTTGGGCGGCGGCGATCGTGTTTCCGCTGCTGGCCGTCTGGTCCGTCGGCTCGGCCGCCTACATCGGCCTGCACGACCGCCTGCTGGCCGGCATGATGGCCGGCGAAGCCAACTCGCAATATCTCTACGAAAGCCGGATCGCCTCGCTGCGCGACGCGCTCGTCAAGGCCAGGACCGACGCGGCGCTGGGCCGCATGGCGGTCGACCGCAAGCTCGCCGACGTCGAGGCGCGCCAGAAGCGCGTGCTGCAGCGGTTCGCCGCCATCGACGCGCTCGCCAAGGCGACCGGCGCATCGCCGGGCAAGGCGCCCGCGCTGGCCGCGATCGACGGACTGCTCGGCTACGCGCCCGTCGCGGCCGACGACAAGCCGCGGCCCATCGACGGCGCGCCGGGAGCGGGCGCCGAAGTCACGACTTCCGTCGATCCGTCGAAGCCCCTGCCGGACCGCGTGGCCGCCATCGACGGTCAGCTCGGCGGCGTCACTCGGATGCAGCGCGTCGCCATAGAAACGGTCGCCGCCGGCGCCGCCGCCAACGCGCGCCGCTGGCGCCAGGCGATCCGGATCGCCGGCATAACGCCGGCCGAAGCGCGCGTGCCCGCGGCCAAGGACGAAGGCGGGCCGTTCATCCCCGTCGACGCGGCGCTGGTGGGCGCCGACTTCGCGCGCGACCTCGACGGCGCCCGCTCGGCCGTGTCGCGCGCGGCCGCGCTGAAGCTCGCGGTCGCGCGCCTGCCGCTGCGGCGACCGCTGGCGGGCGCGCCGGTCGTCACCTCGCGGTTCGGCATCCGCGTCGACCCGTTCAACGGCATCCCGGCCCTGCATCCGGGCATCGACCTGCACGAGGCCTATGGCACGCCGATCAAGGCGACGGGCGGCGGCACGGTCGAGGTCGCGGGCCCCGACGGCGGCTACGGCAACCTCGTGGTCGTGGACCACGGCGACGGCCTGAAGAGCTATTACGGCCACATGTCGGCGATCCTGGTGCATGTCGGCCAGCGCGTCGCCAAGGGCGAGACGCTCGGCCGGCTCGGCTCGACCGGCCGTTCCACCGGACCGCACCTGCATTACGAGATCCGCCGCGACGGCAAGTCGATCGACCCGGCGCCGTTCCTGCAGGCGAGCTACGAGATGAAGCGGGGCGAGTGAGCGGCTGCGCCCGCTCAGCCGATGTCCTCGACGTCCGTCTTGCGCCCGGTCAACCGCTGCGCGAGCGAAGCCTCCATGAAGGCGTCGAGGTCGCCGTCGAGCGTGCCGGCGGTGTCGCTCGTCGAATGTCCGGTGCGCAGGTCCTTGACCATCTGGTAGGGCTGCAGGACGTAGGACCGGATCTGGTGGCCCCAGCCGATCTCGGTCTTCGAAGCCGCCTCGGCACTGGCCGCCGCCTCGCGCAGTTCGAGCTCGCGTTCGTAAAGCCGCGCGCGCAGCATGTTCCAAGCGGTGGCGCGGTTCTTGTGCTGCGAGCGTTCGGACTGGCAGGCGACCACGATGCCGGTCGGCACGTGGGTGATGCGCACCGCCGATTCGGTCTTGTTGACGTGCTGCCCCCCGGCGCCCGAGGCGCGATAGGTGTCGATGCGGCAGTCGCCCTCGTTGACGTCGACCTCGATGCGGTCGTCGACCACCGGATAGACCCACACCGAGGCGAAGCTGGTGTGGCGCCGCGCGTTGGAATCGAACGGCGAGATGCGCACCAGTCGATGCACGCCCGATTCCGTCTTCATCCAGCCGTGCGCGTTGTGGCCCTTGAACAGCAGCGTCGCCGACTTCAGGCCCGCCTCGTCGCCCGCCGTCTCCTCGATCGTCTCGACGTCGAACTTCCGCCGCTCGGCCCAGCGCGCGTACATGCGCGCCAGCATCCGCGCCCAGTCGCAGGATTCCGTTCCGCCGGCGCCGGAATGGATTTCGACGTAGGTGTCGTTGCCGTCGGCCTCGCCCGACAGCAGCGCCTCCACCTGCCGGCGCTCCGTCTCGGCCTTGAGCGCCTTCAGCGCCGCCACGCCTTCGGCCTCGGTGGCCGCGTCGCCCTCCGCCTCGCCGAGCTCGACCAGCGTGATGGCGTCGTCGAGGTCCCCCTCGATGCGCTTGACGCCGCCCAGCCGGTCTTCGAGCTCGTCGCGCTCGCGCATCAGCTTGCGGGCGGCCTCGGCGTCGTTCCAGAGGTCGGGCGCCTCGGCGAGCGCGTTCAGTTCGGCCAGCCGCCGGGACGCGGTCTCGACGTCAAAGATGCCTCCTCAGCAGTCCCGCGGACTGCTTGATGTCGTCGACCAGGGATTGGGCTTCGGCGCGCATGGGGTCTCCCGTCGCGCACTCCTTAGCAGCGGCCGCGCGTCGCGCAAGGCCGCCTCACGCCCCGCGCGAC
>JAGWKJ010000149.1 GCA_028865375.1 Hyphomicrobiales bacterium
CGCTGGCCCGCGAAGACCGCCTGCGCCCGCGCGCGGAGACCGAGGCCATTCTCGACCGCATCGCCGCCACGATGTTCGACTGCATCGACCGGGGCCTGTCGTGCGAGGGCGAGCTGCCGGGCGGCCTGAAGGTGAAGCGCCGCGCCAAGGGCCTGCGCGACGGCCTGCTCGCGAACGTCGGCTCGAACGCGCGCGCGCCCGACGAGGCGATGCGCCACGTCGCCGCCTTCGCGATCGCCGTCAACGAGGAGAACGCGGCCGGCAACCGCGTCGTCACCGCGCCCACCAACGGCGCCGCCGGCGTGGTGCCGGCCACCTTGCGCTATTATCGCGACTTCTGCGACGGCGCCGACGGCGCGGGCGTCCGCCGCTTCCTGCTGGTGGCCGCGCTGGTGGGCGCGATCATCAAGCGCAACGCCTCGATCTCGGGCGCGGAAGTCGGCTGCCAGGGGGAGGTCGGCTCGGCCGCGGCGATGGCGGCGGCGGGGCTGGCCGCCGCGCTCGGCGGCACGGACGCTCAGGTCGAGAACGCCGCCGAGATCGCGGTCGAACATCACCTGGGCATGACCTGCGATCCGGTCGGCGGCCTCGTGCAGATCCCCTGCATCGAGCGCAACGCGTTTGGCGCGATCAAGGCGATCGCCGCCGCCTCGCTCGCCTTGCAGGGCGACGGCTCGCACCGCGTCGCGCTCGACCAGGCGATCGAGACCATGCGCCAGACCGGCCTCGACATGCGCGCCAAATACCGCGAGACCTCGCGCGGCGGCCTCGCCGTCAACGTGCCGGAATGTTGAGCCGGCGGATCCGGGAACTGCCATGACGTCGAACCTGTCCGCCCGCGCCGCCGAAGCCCTCGCGGCGATCGAATCCGAGGGATTGCTGAAGCGCGAGCGCGAGATCGGCTCGCCCCAGGGCGCGCGCGTGACGGTCGTTGGCGCCGACGGGCGTCGCCGCGAGGCGATCAACCTGTGCGCCAACAATTACCTCGGCCTCGCGAACCATCCGGAGGTCGTCGCCGCCGCCAAGGCGGCGCTCGACGAGGAAGGCTTCGGCATGGCCTCGGTGCGGTTCATCTGCGGCGCGCAGACCGGGCACCGCGCGCTCGAGCGGCGGATCGCGGACTATCTGGGCAAGGAGGACGCGATCCTGTTCGCGGCCTGTTTCGACGCCAACGGCGGCCTGTTCGAGGCGCTGCTGGGCGAGGGCGACGCCATCGTGTCGGATTCGCTGAACCACGCCTCGATCATCGACGGCGTCCGCCTGTCGAAGGCCAAGCGCCACCGCTTCCCCAACGGCGACATGGACGGGCTGGAATCCGCGCTGAAGGCGGCGCGCGCCGACGGCGCCAAGACCGTGCTGATCGCCACCGACGGCGTGTTCTCGATGGACGGCCATTTCGCGAGGCTCGCCGACGTGGCCGCGCTGGCCGAGCGTTATGGCGCGGCGACGATGGTCGACGATTGCCATGCCACCGGCTTCATCGGGCCGCAGGGCCGCGGCACGCCGCATCGCGCGGGCGTGGCGGCGAGGGTCGACGTGCTGACCGGCACGCTCGGCAAGGCGCTCGGCGGCGCGATGGGCGGTTACGTCGCCGCGAGCCGCCCGGTGATCGAGTTGCTGCGCCAGCGCGCGCGGCCCTATCTGTTCTCGAACTCGCTCGCGCCCGCCATCGTGGCGGGATCGATGAAGGCGATCGACCTCGCCGAGGCCGGCGACGACCTGCGCGCCAAGCTCTTCGCCAACGCCGCGCGCTTCCGCGCCGGGCTGGAGGCCGCGGGTTTCCGCTTGTTGCCGGGCGAAACGCCGATCGTGCCGGTCATGCTCGGCGAGGCCGACAAGGCGCAGGCGCTTGCGCGCGCGCTCGACGCGCGCGGCGTGTTCGTCGCGGGCTTCGTTTTTCCCGTCGTGCCGCGCGGCCAGGCGCGCGTGCGCACGCAAGTCACCGCGGCGCATTCGGAGGCCGACCTCGACGAGGCCATCGCGGCCTTCGCGGCGGCCGGCCGCGAAACCGGCGCGATCTGAGGGGGCCTCGATGAAGTGCATCATGAAGGCGCGGCCGGAACGCGGGCTCGCATGGAGCGAACAGCCGAGACCGGAAATCGGCCCCGAGGACGTGCTGGTGAAGGTCGCCAAGACCGGCCTGTGCGGCACCGACCTGCACATCTACGAATGGGACGAATGGGCGCGGGGCGCGGTGCCCACCCCCATCGTGGTGGGCCACGAATATGCCGGCGTCGTGGTCGAGGTCGGCGAGCGGGCCAAAGGCGTGCGGGTGGGGATGCGCGCGTCGGGCGAGGGCCACGTCGTCGGCTTCAAGAGCCGCGCCAGCCGCGCCGGGCACTTCCACCTCGATCCCGAGACGCGCGGCATCGGCGTCAACCTGCCCGGCGCCTTCGCCGAGTTCGTGCGCGTGCCGGCCTTCAACATCGTGCCGCTGCCCGATTCGGTGGACGACGAAATCGGCGCCGTCCTCGATCCGCTGGGCAACGCGGTCCACACCGCGCTCGCCTACGACCTCGTGGGCGAGGACGTGCTGATCACCGGCGCGGGTCCCATCGGCATCATGGCGGCGGCGGTGGCGCGGCGCGCCGGCGCGCGCCACGTCGTCATCACCGACGTCGATCCCGGCCGCCTCGCGCTGGCGGGCCGCGTGGCCGACGTGACGCCGGTCGACGCGCGCAACGAGGACCTGCGCGACGCGATGGCGAAGCTCGGGATGCGCGAGGGCTTCGACGTCGGGCTCGAGATGAGCGGCGCCGGCGCGGCGATCACACAGATGATCGACAATATGGTGATGGGCGGGCGGATCGCGCTGCTCGGCATCCCGCCGAAATCGCTGGCCATCGACTGGACCAAGGTCGTGTTCCGGATGCTCACGATCAAGGGCATCTACGGCCGCGAGATGTTCGAGACTTGGTACAAGATGCTCGCGCTGCTGGAGAGCGGGCTCGACGTGCGCGGCGTGATCACGCATCGCCTGCCCGCGCGCGACTTCGAGGCCGGCTTCGCCGCCATGCGCGCCGGCGGCTCGGGCAAGGTCGTGCTCGATTGGGGCGGGGACCTGGGCTGAGCGCGGCGCTTCAGCGCTCCGCCGCGGCGCGCGCGAGGCGGTCCACGATCGCCTCGCCGAGGCCCTCGCCCGGGATCGGCGCGACCGCGATCGCGGCCGGCGCCAGCGCGTCGAGCGCGCGCAGATGCGCGAACAGGTTGGCCGCCGCCTCGCGCAGGTCGCGGCCGGGCGACAGGTCGAGCGTCCGCGGCGCGCCGCCGAACGCGCCGCCGAAATCGAGGCCGGCCTCGCCCGGCAGCAAAGACCGCGCGCCGAGGCGGACGCGCGCGCGCGGCGCGTAATGCGAGGCCAGCCGGCCCGGCGCCAGCGGCGCGTCGGAATCGCCTTCGGCCTTCGCGAGCGCACGCCCGATGACGGCCTCGATCGCCGCGCGAGGCACGCCGCCGGAGCGCAGCAACGCCGGCGCGCCGCCGACACAGGCGACGATGGTCGATTCGACGCCGACCTCGCACGCGCCGCCGTCGAGGATCATGTCCACGGCCGACCCGAGTTCCTCGGCCGCGGCGGCGGCCCGCGTCGGGCTGATGCGGCCCGAGCGGTTGGCCGACGGCGCCGCGAGCGGGCGGCCGGCCTGCGCGATCAGCGCGCGCGCCACCGGGTGGGCGGGCGCGCGCAGCGCAACGCTGTCGAGCCCCGCGCGCGCCATCAACGCGATGCGGCAGCCGGGCCGCGCGGGCACGACGAGCGTCAGCGGGCCGGGCCAGAACGCTTCGGCGAGCGCGCGCGCGGTCCCGTCGAACGCGCCATGCGCCGACGCTTCGTCGAGCCCGCCGACAAGGGCGATCAACGGATTGAAGCGCGGCCGTCCCTTGGCGGCGAATATGCCGACCACGGCGGATTCGTCGGTCGCGTCGGCGCCCAGCCCGTAGACCGTCTCGGTCGGGAACGCGACCAGCCGCCCGCGGGCCAGCAATGCGGCGGCTTGCGCGATCGCGTCGGGCGTCGCGAAACGCAGTCCCGGATGGAATTCCGCAATTGACCCCGCCATCGCCCGGCCCTATCGTTCATATATGAACTATGCAGTCTTCCGTCGCTAGCACGGAAGCGCGCGGCCTTGCTATCGTGCCGACCTGTCGCGTCGGCGCGTGCCGGGACGGCCGGGGAGGGAACCATGACCTATCGCGCGCCGGTCGCCGACATCGTCCATGCCATGCGCGACGTCGCGGGTTACGACGCCGCCTTCGGCGAAGGCTTGTACGGCGATTTCGACGCGGCCACCGCGGCCGCCGCGCTCGATGAGGCCGCCAAGTTCGCCGAGGAGGCGCTGGCGCCGCTCGACGAGATCGGCGACCGCCACGGCGTGACGCTGACCGACGGCGCGGTGACCTCGGCGCCCGGCTTCGCCGACGCCTACAAGGCCTTCGCCGCCGGCGGCTGGACGGCCGTCGTCGCGCCCGAGGCGCATGGCGGCATGGGCATGCCCGGCGCCTTCAACGCCGGTTGCCTCGAAATGTGGAACGCGGCCTGCCTGTCCTTCGCGCTGTGTCCGCTGCTGAGCATGGGCGCGATCGACGCGCTGGAGGCGCATGGCAGCGAGGCCCTGCGCGCGCTTTACCTGCCCAAACTCGTCTCGGGCGAATGGACCGGCACGATGAACCTCACCGAGCCCGGCGCCGGCTCGGACCTTTCGGACATGAAGACCCGCGCGACGCGCGCGCCCGACGGCACGTATCGCATCGTCGGCCAGAAGATCTTCATCACCTGGGGCGAGCACGACATGGCGGCGAACATCGTGCATCTGGTGCTCGCCCGGCTGCCCGACGCGCCCCCCGGCAGCAAGGGCATCTCGCTCTTCCTGGTGCCGAAGTACCTGGTCAACGATGACGGCAGCCTCGGCGCGCGCAACGACCTGCGCTGCGTCAGTCTCGAGCACAAGCTCGGCATTCACGCCAGTCCGACCTGCGTCATGTCCTATGGCGACGACGGCGGCGCCATCGGCACCCTGGTGGGCGAGGAGAACCACGGGCTCGAAGCCATGTTCATCATGATGAACACGGCGCGGCTGCACGTCGGCCTGCAGGGCGTCGCTATCGGCGAGCGCGCCTATCAGCAGGCGCGGGCTTACGCGCGCGAGCGCATCCAGGGCAAACCTGTCGGCGCGAAGGACGGCGCGACGCTGCCGATCGTCCATCATCCCGACGTGCGCCGCATGCTGCTGTCGATGCGCGCGGCGAGCGAGGCCGCGCGCGCCCTCGCCTATTACACCGCCGGCGAAGCCGACCGCGCCCGCCGCCTGCCCGACGCGGCGCAGCGCGCCCGCGCCCAGGCGCGGCTCGACCTGCTGACGCCGGTGGTCAAGGCGTGGTGCACCGATCTTGGCGTCGAAACCGCCAGCACCGGCATCCAGGTGCATGGCGGCATCGGCTTCATCGAGGAGACCGGCGCCGCCCAGCATTGGCGCGATGCGCGCATCGCGCCAATCTACGAAGGCACGAACGGCATTCAGGCGAACGACCTGGTCGGTCGCAAATTGCTGCGCGACCGTGGCGCGGCCGCTGCCGATCTGATTGCCGAAATGCGCCGTACGCTGACGCAGCTCGACGGCCACGACGCCGACGGGCACTTGACGCGTGGCGTCGATGCGCTCGAGCGCGCGACCATCGCTCTGATCGCAACGGCGGCCAACGATCTCGGCGCGGCGCTTGCCGGCGCCGAGCCATATCTCCGCCTGCTTGGCACGGTGGCCGGCGGCTGGCTGATGGCGCGGAGCGCCGCCGCGGCGACACGGCGCGTGCAAACCAACGCCGCCAACCATCCGTTTCTCGCGGCGAAGATCGCTACCGCGCGGTTCTATGCGGAGCATCGACTGGCACAGGCGCCGGCACTGCTGCCAGCGATCGCTGGCGGCGCCACCGTGATGGGCTTCGATCTCGATCTGATCTAGGGGCGTCGGTGGCGCGAATGCGCGCTCACGCAGCCTTGTTATTGACGCAGCGCAGCAACTTCCAATAGCCGAATAGATTGCTTGGCCGGATGTCGCGGACTTCGAGCTTGCCGTTGGTGATGAATTTGTCGAGCGGGAAATCGGCATGGAAGCCGATCTTGCCGGCGAGCGGCGCGAGCGCCTTCTCAAAGCGGCTCACGAGCCAGCTTTCGCTCATGAAATGGTTGACGATGACGATGGTGCCGCCGGGCCGGCAGACGCGCCGCATCTCGGCCGCAAAGCGCGCCGGATTGGGCACCACCGACGCGACGTAAAGCGCCAGCACCGCGTCGAAGC
>JAGWKJ010000150.1 GCA_028865375.1 Hyphomicrobiales bacterium
GGGCTTTGGCGAAGGCGGTCGGGTCCATGGGTCGCTCCGGTGCGCCGCGACATCATCGCGACGGCGCGGGGAAATGCAAACGGGGGCGATAAGCGGCGAGCCGAAAGTCCCGCCCCCTCAGAACAGCCCCGCCGCCACGTTCACCGTCAGCGCCAGCGTGCCGACGTTGAAGAAGAAAGCGACGACGCCATGGACCAGCGCCAGCCGGCGCATCGGCGTCGAGGCGATCTCGACGTCGGCGGTCTGCGAGGCGACGCCGATGATGAAGGAGAAATACAGGAAGTCCCAATACAGCGGCTCGGGCGTGCCGGGAAACGTGAGGCCGCCGCGGCGGTCGGGGTCGGCTTCGGGCGTCGCCGCCCATTCGATCATGTATTCGTGCGCGTAATGCAGGGCGAACATCAAGTGCAGCAGCGTCCAGCTCAGCAGCACGGAGGCCAGCGCCAGCGCCGTGTGCAGGCCGCGCGAGGCGCCCTGCATCGACTTGGTGAGGTTGAGCTCGTAGGCGATCGCCACGAAGCTCACGCAGGCCGCCAAAGCCACCGCGGAGAAGATCACCCAGGCGCTGTCGTCTTCCTCCCTGGCGCGGCGCGCCATGTCGTCGCGGGTGGCGCGCGTCACGACGATTCCCACCAACGTCACGTAAAGCGCCGTGCCGAAATCCCAGGCGATCAGGCCGCGCGTGGCGCCGCGCCAGGCGGCCGGCGTCGCAAAATAGGCGATCGCCGCCAGCGCCATGCACAGCAGCAGGCGCGGATGGGCGCGCAGGAGCCCGGCGGATTTCGCGGGCGCGGCGGCGTCGGTCATTGAATCCCCCTCGGTCGCGCCTTGCGTGCCGCGCCGCGCGGCGGCCGTCAATCGCGGCCGTCCAGCATGTCGTCGTAGAGGCGGAGGAGGGCGGCGGCGTGTGCTGCGAAATCCTGCGGCCGCGCCCAGTAATCGTCATGGGCCGCCGCGCCCATCGCCTTGGCGCGGCCGGGAACCGCGAGCGCCGCGAGCGCGAGCGCGTTGGCGTCGGGCGTCGGGGCGACGACGAAGCCGGTCACGCCCTCGGTCAGCCGCTCGGCCGCGCCCGACAGCGTGGAGCCGATCGCCGGCACGCCGGCCGCCATCGCCTCGTAGATCGTCAGGGGTCCGGTCTCTGGCCAGCGCGAAGGCGCGATCAGCGCGCGGGCGCGCGTGCGCAGGATGCGGTCGATCTCGGCCGGCGTCGCCCAGGGCGCGATTTCGGCGCCGGGGTGGGCGGCGCGGATGTCGGCCTCCGCAGGCCCGTCGCCGACGAACAGCGCCGGCCAGCCCGCGCGCGCGGCCGCCCGGGCGGCGACCGCCGCGCCTTTCTCGCGCGTGAAGCGGCCGACATAGACGACCGGTCCGTCGCCGGGCAGCGCGGCGCGTTCGCCCCTGGCGATGCGCACCGGATTGGCGACGATCCGCTGACGCGCGCCCGGCGGCAGATGGGGCGCGATCGTGCGCCGCCCGAGGTCGGAGACGTGGATCGCGCGGAAATCGGCGCCCGCCAGCGCGCGGCGCAGGATCGCGGTTCGCGCCACGCGCACCGCCTTGTGGGCGGGCGAACGCGGATCGCAGCGCGCCGCGAGGCAGGCGACGGACAGCGGCCTCAGGGCGCAAGGCTCGTCGAGGTCGAAGCGGTGGAAGACGCCGGTCGGGCAGGCGAGGAAATGATCGTGCAGCGTGATCGCCCACGGCCGGCCGCAGCGGTGCAGGACGGGGAATGCGGCGGGCGAGAACGCCTTCGACCATTGATGGAGATGCACCACGAGGTCGGGGCCGTCGCGCGCGGCGAGTTCGCGCGAGAGCCGCGCCGCCGCCGCGCGGTTCCACAGGCCGCGCGCGAGCGCCTTGGCGCCCGACGCCGCCCAGACGCCTTCGAGGCCGAAGCCGACGCGTTCGATCGACGGATGGTCGAGCAGCGGATCGGCCTCGTCCCCGACCGCGAACAGGTAATGGACGCGCAAGCCCGCCTCGGCGAGCGCGCGCGCCGATTCCACGGCGACCTTCGGCGCGCCGCCGTCTGGCAGGCCGTAATCGGCGAGGATGGCGACGCGTGGGGGCAATTGCGGAATCGACTTCATCCTTTCGGCACATGGGTCTGCACCACGGTCATCCTCGCATCGAAGGCCTTACGGGACCTGAAAGCGTCAGGTCGGCGGCGGCCGGGCCGCCCGACGCGGCGCGTTTGGCTTTCCTTAGAATGTTGTTCCGTATAATCTGTCTCTGGAAAGGAAGGGTCATGACGAAGACGCAGCGCCGGATCGAGTCGCCAGCGGCCATTTCCGCGTCGGTGCGGCCGGATGACGGCGTGACCGTCACGAAGGCCGTCATCCGCGCCGCGGACCGGTTGGGCGTCAACGCGCGCGCGCTCGCCGCGGTCATCGGCGTCAGCGAGGCGACCGTTTCGCGCATGAAACGCGGCGATTTCACGCTCGAGTCCCGTTCGAAGCCGTTCGAACTCGGCGTGCTGTTCGTGCGCCTTTATCGCTCGCTGGACGCGATCGTCGGCGGCGACGACCGCGTTTCGGCGGCGTGGCTCGCGAACCCGAACGCGGCGCTGCGCGCGCGTCCGGTCGACATGGTCGTCACGGTGCACGGACTTGCGGATGTCATCGCCTACTTGGACGCGCGTCGCGCTGTCGTCTGAATTCCGTCGTTTCGATCGGCGGGCTTGGCGCCTCGTCGAGGCGCAGCATCGCGTCTCCACGCTCAAGCTCGTCGACGACCTCGCGGAGCAGGCGCGGCTCGAAGAGTTGATCGAGGCGACGAAGCCGTCGCTTCCGCCCGAGTGCGAAGGCCTCGACCTGCTGCTCGCCACGCCGTTCCGTTATGGCGCCGTCTACCCGAATGGATCGCGATTTCGCCGCGCCGGCCGGACCGCGGGCGTGTTTTACGCCTCCGAGCACGTCGAAGCGGCGATCGCAGAAATGGCGTACTATCGCTGGTTGTTCTTCGCCGATTCGCCGGAGACGCCATTGCCGGACCGGGCGTCCGACTATTCGGCCTTCGCCGTCCAAATCGACACGGCCAAATGCTTGGACCTGACGGCGCCGCCGTTGTCGGCCGACGAAGCCGTCTGGACCGATCCTGCGAATTATGCCGGTTGCCAGGCGTTCGCGGACGCCGCCCGATCCGTCGGCGCGCTGGCGATCCGTTACGTCTCCGTCCGCGACCCCGCGCGGCGCCGAAACGTCGCGGTGCTCGGTTGCGCGGCCTTCGCCGGCCGCGAGCCGGTCGATCGGCAGACATGGCGTCTCAATTTCGGCGAGCGCCGCGTCCAGGCGTTGTGCGAATTTCCGCGAAGGGAAATCGAGTTCACGAGCGACGCGTTCGCGTCCGATCGGCGCATCGGCGCCTAATTCGATCAGCTGCCGACGGACCGCGCCTGCGCTCACGCCGCCTCGCCGCCGCCCTCGAAGCGCGGCAGCGACAGCGACCAATGCAGGCCCGCCGCGCGGACGAGGAAGGCGACCGCGAAGCCGGCGACGCCCGCCGGCGTCTCGCCCGCGCCCCGCAGCGCGGCGTAGGCGAGCGCGCCGGCGAGCGCGGCGGTGACGTAGACCTCGCGCGACATCACGGCGGGCGTCTCGCCGCCCAGCACGTCGCGGATCACGCCGCCGAAGGTCGCGCCCACCACGCCCATCGCCACCGCGATCGAAGGACCGGCGCCCAGCGCGAAGGCCTTGCCCGCGCTTGCGGTGGCGGCGAAGGCGAGGCCCACCGCGTCGAACCAAAGCAGCGCGCGCCGGCCGCCCCCGGTCCATCGGCCGGTCCACGGGGCGGCGACGAAGGCGATCGCCGCCACGCCGACGCAGACGCCCAGCGTCGCGGGCGCCGCCACCCAGGCGACCGGCGCGCCGAGCAGGAGATCGCGCAGCGTGCCGCCGCCGACGCCGGTGACGCAGGCCATCAACGCGAAGCCGAACAGGTCCATCCGCTTGCGCGCGGCCTCGAGCGCGCCGCTGGCCGCGAAGACCGCCACGCCGAACAGGTCGAGCGCGCCGGTGAGCGCGGCGACCGTTTCGGGCGCCGGCGCCGCGGCGATCATGGCGCGAGGCCGGCGGACGCCAGTCGGCGAGACGAGAATCGAGGCGTGCGCATCGGCGCCATGCTGGAACGCGGCGGCGATCCGGCGCAAGACGCACGCTTGACATGCAGGTAAATGCCTGCCTATATGAGATCCATGACGCGACGGGAACCGAAAGATGCGGACCTGGTGTTCAAGGCGCTCGCCGACCCGACCCGCCGCGAGCTGCTCGACCGCCTGTTCGAGCGCAACGGCCGGACGCTCGGCGAGCTGTGCGAGGGCCTCGACATGGCGCGCCAATCGGCGACGCAGCATATCGGCGTCCTGGAGGCCGCCAACCTCGTGAGCGCGCGCAAGCGCGGACGCGAGAAGCTGCATTTCATCAACCCGGTGCCCCTGCACGAGATCTACGAGCGCTGGGTCCGGAAGTTCGAAGGGGCCAGGCTCGAAACCCTGGCCGACATCAAGCGAGTCCTCGAAGGAGACGGACGATGAACGCTCACGCCTCGCAATCCAAGGCCAGTTTCGTCTACGTGACCTACATCCTGTCGACGCCGCAGAAGGTGTTCGACGCCATCGTCAAGCCGGAGATCGCGCGGCTCTATTGGGGCCACGAGAACGTCTCCGATTGGAAGCCCGGCTCGAAATGGGAACACGTGCGGGTCGGCGACAAGCGCACGGTCGAACTCGTCGGCAAAGTGCTCGAAATCTCGCCGCCGCACAGGCTCGTGATCTCATGGGCCAACGAGTCGCAGAAGGACGATCCCGAGAAGACGAGCCGCGTGACCTTCGAGGTCGAGGGCCATCGCGACATGGTCAAGCTCACCGTGATCCACGACGAGCTTGAAGCCGGCGGCGGCATGGAGAAGGGCATCCGCATGGGCTGGCCGATGGTGCTGGCGGGCCTCAAGTCGCTTCTGGAAACGGGAAACGGCGTCGTGATGTTCACGTTGCTCGAAACGCCTGCCAAGGCGGGCTGACAAGCGCGAAGGAAGTTTCTCGATTTCAAGCGGTCAGGCGGAGGCGACAATGGACATCGTGCACCGGGTGGGGATCAAGGCGAAGGTCGAGGGGGCTTATGCCGCGCTCTCCACCATCGAGGGCCTCGCGGGCTGGTGGACGACCGACACGTCCGGGCGGTCCGAGCCCGGCGGCCGGATCCGGTTCCGGTTCCACGACGGCGAAGGCGGCGAGCTCGGCGGCGCCGACATGGAAGTGCGCGAACTCGCCCGCAACGAGAAAGTGTTCTGGCAGGTGGCCGAGGGACCGGCGGAATGGGTCGGCACCGAGATCGAGTTCGCGCTGTCGCAAGCCGGCGAATACGCCATCGTGCTGTTCGAGCACCGCGGCTGGCGCGAATGGTCGGAATTCACGTCCCATTGCAGCACCAAATGGGCGACCTTCCTGCTCAGCTTGCGCGACTTCGTCGAGACCGGAAAGGGTCGCCCGAACCCGGACGACCTCCTGATCGGCGACTGGCATTGAGGCCGGGCGGCGCGCCGATCCGCCGCTTTGCCGCGGGTCGGCGTTTCCTCTAGTGCTAGCACTTTGCGCGACGCGCCGGGTCCGTTCCGTGGGCCCGCCGCGCGTCGCGGGGGGTGCGCGCCATGGCCTTCGCGGCGCTCTGCAAGGTCGCCTGGATCGCCGCGGTCGCCCCGTTCTGCGCACCGCCGGACGACGCCTTCGTCGGATACGTCGAGGGCGAATACGTCGCGGTGGCGCCCATCGACGTCGCGCGCGTCGCGAGCGAGGACGTGCGCCGCGGCGACGCGCTGAAAGCCGGCGACCCGATCGCCAAGCTCGAATCGGCGGACGCCGAAATCGCCCTGCGCAACGCGAAGGCCGCGCTGGCCCAGGCCGAGGCCGACCTCGCCGACCTCCAGAAGGGCCGCCGGCCCGAGGAGATCGCCGCGCTCGACGCGACCCTGAAGGCGGCGCAGGCGACCGCGGAGGACGCCGACCGCACGCTGGCGCGCCGCCAGAACCTGCTCGACCGCGGCGCCGGCACTCGCGCCGACTACGACGCGGCCAAGACCGCGCTCGACGTCGCGGCTGCGCGCGTGCGCGAGCTCGTCGCCGACCTCGCGGTCGCGAAGCTGCCGGCGCGGCCGGACCTGATCGCCTCGGCGCGGGCGAAGGTCGCGCAGGCGCGCGCGGCGCGCGACGCCGCCGCCTGGCGGCTCGGCCAGCGCATGCTGGTCGCGCCGGC
>JAGWKJ010000002.1 GCA_028865375.1 Hyphomicrobiales bacterium
TCTCGACGCGGACCTGCTGACCCGCCAGGTCACGGAATGCTTCGGCTTCCAGCCGGACGGCTCCTATTCGATGCGCCATCTGTCGGTCGGTTACGAGGAGCCCTTGCGCGCCGAACTGCTGGCCTTCCTCGCCGCCGCGCGCGGCGAGGCGGCGCCGGCCGTCACCGGCGAGGAAGGCGTCGCCAGCCTCGAGATCGCGATCCGCTGCCTGCGCCCGGCCGCGGGCCACGAGAAAGTCCTGGCGCCCGCATGAACGCGCAAGCCCCCGCCCCTCTGCCCTTCGTCGACCTGGCCGCGCAGCGCCGCAGGCTCGGCGGCAGGGCCGACGCCGCGGTCTCGCGCGTGCTCGAACACGGGCAATACATCCTGGGCCCCGAGGTCCGCGCCTTCGAGGCGGCGCTCGCCGCCCATTGCGGCGCCAAGCACGCGGTCGGCGTCGCAAGCGGCGCCGACGCGCTGCTGATCGCGCTGCTGGCGGCGGGCGTCGGTCCCGGCGACGCGGTGATCTGCCCGTCCTTCACGTTCTGCGCCACGGCCGAAATGGCGGCGCTGCTCGGCGCGACGCCGGTGTTCGTCGACGTGCGCGAGGACGATTTCAACCTGGACCCGGCGCAGCTTCCCGCCGCGCTGGCTCTGGCCCGGTCGCAAGGCCTGCAGCCCAAGGCGATCGTTGCGGTCGACCTGTTCGGGCTGGCGGCGGATTACGATGCCATCGACGCCTTCGCGGAGGCCGAGGGCCTGCTCGTGATCGCCGACGCGGCGCAGTCCTATGGCGCGGATTTCCGCGGCCGCAAGGTCGGGCGTCTCGCCCCGGTCACCACCACGAGCTTCTTTCCCGCCAAGCCGCTGGGCTGCTGGGGCGACGGCGGCGCCATACTGACCGACGACGACGCGTACGCGGAGCTGGCGCGCTCGCTGCGCGCGCACGGCGCGGGATCGGATCGCTACGACAACGTGCGGATCGGGATCACCGGCCGTCTCGACACGATCCAGGCGGCGATCCTGATCGAGAAGCTCGCGATCTTCGACGAGGAAATCGTCGCGCGCCGGGCGGCCGCCGCCGCCTATTCCGCCGCGCTCGCGGACGCGGCCGCCGTGCCCGCGACCTTCGCCGACCGAGGTTCGGTGTGGGCGCAATACACGCTGCGCCTGCCCAAGGGCCGCCGCGCGGCGGTCGCCGAGCGTCTCAAGGCCGCCGGCGTGCCCACCGCGATCTATTATCCGATCCCGTTGCACCGGCAGGTCGCCTATCGCGGCTATCCCGTGGTCGGGAACGGCCTCCCGGTCAGCGACCGCCTCGCCGACGAAGTTCTCAGCCTGCCGATGCACGCCTACCTTTCGGGCGAGGCGATCGCCCGCGTGGTCGGCGCGCTGCGGGCCGCCTTGGCGTGAGGAACTCCGCTCAGCGGCCGATCAATTCCCCGAGACGGCCGCGCTGCAGGTAGATCAGCGCGCAGAGCGCCGCGCCGATGACCAAAGTGTGGATCCAATCGTCGTGGAGGATGGACACCTGCGCGACGAAGGCGCCGGCGTCCACGCAGAGCAGCGCCACGGCGCCGAGCGGCGAAAATGCAGGGATCAGGGCGGCGACGCCGCCCGCGATTTCCATCGCGCCGGTGAAATAACGGAACCATTGGCCGACGCCGACCCGCGCGAATTCCTGCACCATCATCGCCTGTCCCGACAGTTTGGCAAAGCCGGCGAACAGGAACAGGGCGGCCGCCAAGACACGCAACGCCCATATGGCGAACGTCCCGGCGGAATGTTTGGAAGTTGGCGTCGCGGACATGTCGATCTCCATGATCTACCGGCCTGATCTACGCCCTGCGCGCCGATCGCGGCAGGCCGCGGCGCGCAAAAGTCGCATTGCCCGCCGGCAAGGCGCAGACGGCGCCGACGCCGATCGAAGCCTTTCCAAGACGGCGGGGCCGGCGCCCGCATCGCGTCCCGTCCTCGCTCCGACGTTGACGAATCCCGCCCGGCGCCATCGACTGTTCCCCGACTGGGGAGGAAACGATGGCCGGACTCGATTTGCATCGCGTGGCGGGAGGGGCGATCGAGATCGGCTTCTTGTCGCAGACCGGCGACGATCCCTATTCGCCCGACGCCCGGCGCGACGCCCAGATCCTCGCCGTTGCGGATTATCTCGCCACCTTCGTCGCCAAGGCGACCAAGACGCTCGACCTCGCCGTCTACGATTTCCGGCCGCAGGGCGAGGCCGGCCGACGCGTGCTCGAAGCCATGAAGGCGCGCGCGGGGGCGGGCGTCGCCATCCGCGTCATCCACGATCCTTCCTCCGCCGGCGGCAAGGACGGGGCGGACGACCATCCGGGCTTGTGCGAGAGCCCCAAGCCCGCGCCGGACGGCGACTTCCTCGGCGCGCTGGCCGCCTTCGCGCAGGTGAAGTCGGTCAGCGGCTATCGGTCGCTGATGCACGACAAGTTCATCGTGCGCGACGTCGGCACGCCTGCCGCCGCGGTGCTGACAGGCTCGACCAATTTCACCAACGACGCCTGGGGCCTGCAGGAGAACAACCTGCTGACGCTGGCCTCGCCCGAGCTCGCCGATCATTATGCCGCGAGCTTCGGGGAGCTGTTCGGGCGCGGCAAGATCATGGATTGGTCGGGCGCGCGCGACACCGGCACGGCGCTGGTGGGCGGCGCGCGCGTGACGGTCGCCTTCACGCCCGGCGAAAGCGACACGGTGATCCGCGAGGCGGTCGGCATCCTGGGCGCGGCGCGCCGGCGCGTGACGGTGGCGAGCATGGTCACCTCGTCGGGTCCGGTGCTTTCCGCCCTGTGCGAGGCCGCCGACCGCGGCGTGCCGATGGCGGGCCTCTACGACGGGCCGCAGATGGACACTGTGCTGCGGCAATGGCGCGCCGCCCACGTCGGGCCGGAGAAGACGCAGGCCTGGGCGCACGTGGCGGGCCTGTTCAAGCGCAAGGAATCGATCCCCTACGCGCCGGGCACGCCGCACGACTTCATGCACCTCAAGGTGATCGTCGCCGACGACAGCGTGCTCACGGGCTCGTTCAACTTCTCCAACCACGCGCGCGGCAACGCCGAGAACGCGCTGCTGATCCGCGACGCCGCCACCGCCGACCTCTACGACGGCTTCATCAAGGGACTGGTCGCGCGCTACGGGAAGTGAGGGGCGCCGCCCCTCAATAGCGCCAGCGCTGCGCCTTGGAGACGAGGAAGTCGCGCAGCACCTGCACGCGCGCGACGTTGCGCATCTCCTCGGCGTAGACGATGTAGCAGTCCATCGTGGGCATGTCGGTCTGGCCCAGGATGCGCACGAGCCCGGAATCCTGGTCGACCAGGTAGTCGGGCAGCATCGCGATGCCGGCGCCGCCCTTCACCGACTGCACGATCGCGGTCAGGTTGTTCACGACATAGGCGGGCGTGCGCGGCTGGCGCTGGTCGCGCCCGACTTGGAGCAGCGTGTTCAGGCTGAGCGGCAGGAAGCGCCCGGGGTCGCCGAGGTAGCCGACCACGCGGTGCCGGTCGAGGTCCTCGACCGAATGCGGCTGGCCGTGGCGCTGCAAATAGGCCGGCGAGGCGTAGGCGTGGAAATGCACGGTGAACAGCCGGCGGCGGATCAAGTCGGCCTGCACGGGCTCGCGCAGGCGCAGCGCGACGTCGGCTTCGCGCATCGACAGGTCGAGGTCGTCGTCGGCCAGGTGCAGCTTGATCCTGATGTCGGGGTAGAGGTCCATGAACTCGCCGAGCCGGGGCGCGAGCCAGTTGGTGCCGACGCCGAGCGTCGCCGTGACGCGCAATTCGCCGTTTGGTTTTTCGCGGCTGTCGTTGAGCCGGGCCTTCACCGCGTCGAGCTTGAGCATGACGTCCTGCGCCGTGCGGCGCAGCATCTCGCCCTGCTCGGTCAGGATCAGGCCGCGCGCGTGGCGGTGAAACAGCGGCGCTTCGAGGTCGGCCTCGAGCGCGCTCACCTGCCGGCTCACCGCCGACTGGCTCAGCCCCAGCGCCTCTCCGGCGTGCGTGAACGATCCGGCGTCGGCCGCCGCGAGGAAGATCCTCAG
Organism: Hyphomicrobiales bacterium; assembly: GCA_028865375.1. Taxonomy (GTDB): domain Bacteria; phylum Pseudomonadota; class Alphaproteobacteria; order Rhizobiales; family Beijerinckiaceae; genus JAGWKJ01. The sequence goes on from JAGWKJ010000002.1 coordinate 4,046, forward strand.
TTTGTCCCAGTCCACGCGTCCCTCCCCGGCCGGACCGCTCTACGGCGGCCTCGCGCGGCCAAAAATCATTCCGCGGCGACGCGCACGTCCTGTCGCGCGGCGAGCCAGCGCTCCGCCTCGAGCGCGGCCATGCAACCGAGCCCCGCCGCCGTCACCGCCTGGCGAAACATGTCGTCGGCGACGTCGCCCGCCGCGAACACGCCCGCCTTGCTGGTGCGCGTCGTGCCCGGCGCGACGACGACATAGCCGTCGGGCCGAATGTCGATCTGGCCCGAGAACAGCTCGGAGGCCGGCGCGTGACCGATCGCCACGAACACGCCTTCGACCGCGATCTCGCGGACCGCGCCGTCGCGCACGTCGCGCAGCCGCAGACCGGTGACGCCGCCCGGCGCCTCGGCGCCCAGGATGTCGTCGACCGCGCTGTTCCAGGCGACCGACACGTTGGGCTTGGCGAGCAAGCGCTCGCGCAGGATGCGCTCGCCGCGGAAATCGTCGCGCCGATGCACGACGGTGACGTGCGAGGCGAGATTGCTCAGGTAGAGCGCCTCTTCGAGCGCCGTGTTGCCGCCGCCGATCACCGCGACGCGCTTCCCGCGGTAGAAGAACCCGTCGCAGGTGGCGCAAGCCGACACGCCACGGCCGCGGAACGCGATTTCGCCGGGGATGCCGAGCCACTTGGCCTTGGCGCCGGTGGCGATCACCAGCGCCTCGCCCTCGTAGACGCGGCCGCCGTCGCCCACCAGCCGGAACGGCGGGCCCGACAGGTCGGCCTTGACGATATGGTCGTCGACCAACGTCGCCCCGACATGGGCGGCCTGCGCCCGCATCTGCTCCATCAGCCATGGCCCGCCGATCGGATCGGCGAAGCCCGGATAGTTCTCGACGTCGGAGGTGATCATCAGCTGGCCGCCGGGCTCGAAGCCCGCCACGAGGATCGGCTTCAGCATCGCGCGCGCGGCATAGATCGCCGCCGTATAGCCGGCGGGACCGGAACCGACGATCAGGATCGGCGCGCGCATCGTGTCCGCAAGCGCTTTCGACATGCCATTCGCCTTTCCGACCCACCGGAAACCAAGTCAGGGGCCAAGCTGCTTGTATAGGTAGCGGGGCCTAGCCCCGCAAGCGGCGCATGGCTTGTCGGACGACCGGTTAACGCGCGTAAACTCTATGGCGACCCCCAAATTTCCGCGACGGAAACCATCGAGCCAACCCGAGGCCGCCGAAAGGGTTCGAGAGGGCGATTAACCTCTTCGATTCCGGAAGTTTTAAGGGCGAGGCCCCCTGAAATGACGACAACCGCATTCCCGGAGTCCGTCATGCGCGTCGTCAACCCGTCTTCCATCCGAGCCCGCGGCCTTTGGCGCGCCCTGGTCCGGCTTCGCGACGACCGCCGGGGCGTTTCGGCCATGATCTTCGGCCTCATGGTGGTGCCGCTGATGGCGATGACCGCCTTGGCGATCGACTACGCCAATTACCAATACGTCCGTTCCACGATGCAGCACGCCGCCGACGACGCCGCGCTGGCGGCGGTGGACGCCGCCTCCGTCGCGCTCCAGAGCGGAGCCGTCGTCGATTCGCAGACGAACGAGGTGCAGGCCGCCGAGATCCAAGCCAAGGCGATGTTCATGGCCAACATCGCCCAGATCAAGGGCGCGACGCTCAACAACGTCGTTGCCGTGGTCACCAAGAAGCAGCAAGTGCTGGCCGCGACCATCAGCTTCGACGCGTCCGCCCCGGTGATGATGGCGGGCTTCTTCGGCCACCAGACGGTCGACCTGACCGGCGTCGCGCAGGCGCAATCGCAAAACGCCGTGTTCATGAACTTCTACATGCTGCTCGACAACACGCCGTCGATGGGCATCGGCGCGACCACCAACGACATCAACACGATGGTCGCCAAGACGTCGGACCAGTGCGGCTTCGCCTGCCACAACACGTCGCCGACGCAGACCACCTACTCGAACTCGGGCTCCTATTCCGGCCAACCGGGACAGGTGAACACGAAGTCGGGCCAGCCCTATTACGGCAGCAAGCCCAACACTTGCGCCGACACGATGGCGGGCGGGCCGGGCAAGGACACGACCGACAACCAGACGATCGGCAACGGCAAGCAGGTCGTCGAGCGCAACAGCTATTATTGCGTCGCGCGGCTCAACAAAGTGACGCTGCGCATCGACCTCGTGGCGCAGGCGGTTTCGCAGCTGATGACGACGGCGCAGAGCGCCGAGACGCAGCCCAACCAGTTCGGCTTCGCGATCTACACGTTCGGCCAGGACGCTTCGAGCCTCCAACTCCAGCAAGTGCAGTCGGTCACGACCAACCTTGCGACGGTAGCGGCCTCGGCCAAGAACGTGTCGCTGATGACCGGCCCGTACCAAGGCTTCAACAACGACCGCGACACGAACTTCGACAACGTGTTCGGGCTTCTCAACAATTCGTCGAACGCCGCGTATATCCCGACCTCGGGGGTGGGAACCGCGAGTTCGCCGATCAACTACCTGTTCTTCGTCACCGACGGCGTCGCCGACGAACCGACGCCGAGCTCGGGCTGCACCGGCTGGAGCTCGGGCAGCCGGTGCCAGGAACCGATCAACCCGCAACTGTGCCGGGCGCTGATGGCGCGCGGGATCCAGATCGCGGTGATCTACACCCACTATTTCCCGCTGCCGACCAACTCGTGGTACAATGGCACGGTCGCGCCTTGGGTGAACCAGGTGCCGGTCAACCTTCAGGCCTGCGCGTCGAACCCGAACTTCTTCGCCGACGTGGGCGTCGGGCAAAGCATCTCGGGCGCGCTGCAGACCATCTTCAACAAGGTGCTGATGGCCCACATCACGGCGTGACACCGACGGCGCTTGCCGGTCCGGGGATCCGATGACATAGACGCGGCGCGGCCTCCGGGCCGCGCCCGGTTTCCGGGCCGGTAGCTCAATGGTCAGAGCCGGCCGCTCATAACGGTCTGGTTGCAGGTTCGAGTCCTGCCCGGCCCACCAACCGCCCTCACGGGAACAACGCGCGCTCCGCCGGCGTCTTCTCGGCGACGCGGTCGGGCGGCGGATCGCCGAGGTTGGCGGGCGCATAGGGCGGCGTTCCGGTCCCCCGCTTGGCGATCGCGCTCCAATGCACGCGTTCGCCGACGTTGTAGGCGGTCTCGTCCCGCATGACCGCGAACAACCCGACTTGATAGGCGAATGGCGCCAGCACGAGGCGTCGGCGGGGAAACCATTGGTCGAGCGGCCAGCCCTGCGCCGAATCGTAGACCACGCCTTCGACGTCCGCCCCGGCGGCCAAGGTTTCCAGGGCCGCGGGATCGAAGGCGAGCCCCGTCAGGTCGCCGAGCCGGCATGCCATCCAGCACAGCGCCAGGTTGGACAGGCGCCCATCCGGATAGCCGCCGCCGAGGTTGCCATGGACGCCCGCGAACCATGTCTGCTCGACATGCGCGCGCGGGACGGTCCCGACCGGCGCCGTCCAGAACGTCGGCATGAACGCGCGGCGATGCTCGTCGATGGCGAGCGCCTGCAAGGCGACGCCGACGTGGTCGCCGATCCGCGTATCGTGGAAACCGAGGACCGCCCAAGCGATGACGTTCTGCAATCCCGCGAGCCCGAACCCGGCCGGCACGCCATAGGATCCGACGGTCTCGAACACCGCGACCGCCGCCACGTGGCGCGTCTCGTGGACTTCTCCGGCCGCCTCGGCCGCCTTCTGGGCCGCCACCGCCGGCGCATCCCACCCTTTCGCGACGCCCGGCGCGCGGTTGGCGGGCGCGACGCGGTAATGCGCCCAGGCGCGATCGAACTCGGCCTGCCCCGATCCGACGGCGATTCCCGAGGCGCCGATCAGGCCCGCCAGCGCCCGCGCGCCATAGGACCCCCGGGAAAACCCGATGACGGTGATCGCGTCGCCCGGCTCGTAGTTCGCGCACAGCCAGCGATACGAGGCCCCGACGATGTCGCGCAGGCCGAGGCCAAACGCGCCGCCGAGCCAGCGCGCGAGGCCGCCGCCGCTGGTGCCGACGCCCTCGTTGTAATGCACGACCTGCGGCGCGCCTCCGGCGTCGCGGTCCGCGATCAGGCGCGGACGCACCCTGTCGTTGGCGGGATCGAGCTTGGCGACGTTGGTGTCGAGCCCTTCCCCCTCGGCGTTCCAGGTGCCGTCGATCAGCAGGACGATGCGTTTCATGCCCGCCTCCCCCCGGATGCCGGCCGCTTGCGCCGTGGAACGGCTTGTTTTACGCCGAGGCCGGAGACAGCGGCGGCGCCGCGCTCCCAAAGAAACAGATGGGGGAAACATGGGCAAGTTGAACGGTCAGCAATGGCGCGTCGTGATCGCGTCCTTTCTGGGATGGGCGCTGGACGCCTTCGATTTCTTCATTCTCGTCTTCACTTTGCCCGCCATCGCGGCGACCTTCGGCGTCAAGGTGCCCGACGTCGCCTATGCGATCTTCCTGACGCTGGCCACGCGCTTCGTCGGCGCCTTCATCTTCGGCCGGCTCGGCGACAAATACGGCCGCAAGCCGATCCTGATGCTCGATATCGTGCTCTATTCGGTCCTCGGCGCGACGGCCGCCTTCGCGCCGACGCTCGCGGCGTTCCTCGCCCTGCGCGCGTTGTTCGGCGTGGCGATGGGCGGCGAATGGGGTCTTGGCTCGTCGCTGGCGATGGAATCGATCCCGCCGCAGTCGCGCGGCTTCGTGTCGGGCATCCTGCAATGCGGCTACCCGACCGGCTTCCTGCTGGCCTCGGTCGTGTTCGGCCTGTTCTACAACGCGCACCTGTTCGGCTACGTGATCGACTGGCGCGGCATGTTCCTGTTCAGCCTGCTGCCCGCCCTGCTCGTGCTGTTCATCCGCGGCGCGGTGCCGGAATCCGCGGCGTTCGAGGAAGCGGCCAAGTCGGGCGTCGACAAGCCCGGATTCATCGCGTCGCTGTCGGCGAACTGGGGCCTGTCGATCTACCTGATCGTGCTGATGCTCGCGTTCAACCTGTTCAGCCACGGCACGCAGGACCTCTACCCGGTCTTCCTCGAGAAGCAGCACAAATTCGACCACGGCACCGTGAGCTGGGTGCTGATCGTGGCCAACCTCGGCGCGATCGCCGGCGGCCTCGCCTTCGGCGCGTGGTCGGAGAAGATCGGCCGGGCGAACGCGATCACGATCGCGGCGCTGATCGCGCTGCCGGCGATCCCGCTGTGGGCCTATGGCTCGTCGGCGGGCGTGCTGGCGCTCGGCGCGTTCATCATGCAGGTCGGCGTGCAGGGCGCCTGGGGCGTCGTGCCCGCCCACCTCAACGAACTCGTGCCGGGACCGGTGCGCGCGACATTGCCGGGCCTCGTCTACCAGATCGGCAACTTCCTCGCGTCCTACAACGCGCCGTTCCAATCGAAGCTCGCGGAGGCGCCGGGCAATACCTATGGCTTCGCGCTGGCGATCGTGGCCGGATTGGTGGCGGTCTTGCTCGCGATCTTCATCCGCTTCACGCCCGAGAAGCGCGGCGAGGCCATCTCGGTGACGACCTGAAGGAAGCGCCGGGCGCGGGCGGGACTTGACCCGCCGCGCCCGACGCGCCACCTAGCGCCGTTTCGGACGGACGGAGGGCCCTCGCGGCGCCGCCGCGAAGGAGATCCGCAAGATGCGCGTGTATTACGACCGTGACGCCGACCTGAATCTCATCAAGGGCAAGAAGGTCGCCATCGTCGGCTACGGCAGCCAAGGCCACGCCCACGCCCTCAACCTGCGCGACAGCGGCGCCAAGGACGTGGTCGTCGCCCTGCGCAAGGGCTCGGCCACCGTCAAGAAGGCCGAGGGCGAAGGCCTCAAGGTGATGGACGTCGTCGCCGCCGCCAAATGGGCCGACGTCGTGATGATGCTCACGCCCGACGAGCTGCAGGGCGAGATCTACCGCGACGAGCTCGCGCCCAACATGAAGAAGGGCGCGGCGCTGCTGTTCGCCCACGGGCTCAACGTCCACTTCAACCTGATCGAGCCGCGCAAGGACCTCGACGTGCTGATGGTGGCGCCCAAGGGCCCCGGCCACACGGTGCGCTCGGAATACAAGCGCGGCGGCGGCGTGCCCTGCCTGATCGCGATCCACCAGGACGCCACCGGCAACGCGCACGACCTCGGCCTCTCCTACGCCTCGGCGATCGGCGGCGGCCGCGCGGGCGTGATCGAGACCACCTTCCGCGAAGAATGCGAGACCGACCTGTTCGGCGAGCAGGTCGTGCTGTGCGGCGGCCTCGTCGAGCTGATCCGCGCCGGCTTCGAGACGCTGGTCGAGGCGGGCTACGCGCCCGAGATGGCCTATTTCGAGTGCCTGCACGAAGTGAAGCTGATCGTCGACCTCATCTACGAGGGCGGCATCGCCAACATGAACTACTCGATCTCGAACACCGCAGAATACGGCGAATACGTCACCGGCCCGCGCATCGTCACGCCCGCCACCAAGGCGGAGATGAAGCGCGTGTTGGAGGACATCCAATCGGGCAAGTTCACGCGCGACTGGATGCTCGAGAACAAGGTCAACCAGACTTCGTTCAAGGCCACCCGCGCGCGCCACAACGCCCACCAGATCGAGGCGGTCGGCGAGAAGCTGCGCGCCATGATGCCATGGATCGGCAAGAACAAGCTGGTCGACAAGGCGAAGAACTGACGGTGCGCCGGGCGGCGCGGGGAATCGCGGCGGCGGCGCTTGCCGCCTTCGCCTTTCCCGCGCTCGCCGCGCCGCCGTTCCTCGGCGCCTGGGCGGCCTCCAAGGCCGCCTGCGCCGACGATGCCATGCGGTTCCATTTCGACGCCACGGCGTTCTCGACCGGCGCCTTCGGCTGCGCGGCCGCGACCTACGCGGCCGACGGCGCGGGTTGGCGGGTGCGCGCCTCTCGCTGCATCGGCGAGAACCCCTCGGCCAAGGATTGGGCGATGGACTTCCGCGTCGAGCCCGTCGCGGGAGGCGCGATCCGCGTGCACTGGTCCGACGGCACGGACAGCCCGCCGCTGGCGAGGTGCCCGCGGTAGGCGCTCACTGCTGCGCGGCCGCCGCGGCGTCGGCGACCGTCAGCGCGACGCCGAGCGTTTCCTCGCCGCCGCCCTCGCGCACGCCGCGCACCGGCGCCGCGTCGAGATAATCGAGCCCCACCGCGACCCGCACGTGCCGCTCGCCGGGGCATACGCCGTGGGTGGCGTCGAACCCGACCCAGCCGAGATCCTCGACATAGGCCTCGGCCCAGGCGTGGCCGGCCGGCTCTTCGACGCCGTCGGCGCGCAGGTAATAGCCGGCGACGTAGCGCGCCGGCGCGTCGAGCAGACGCGCGGCGGCGATGAAGACGTGAGCGAAGTCTTGGCAGACGCCGCGCCGGAGCGCGAAGGCTTCCGGCGCGCTGGTGGCGACGTGGGTCGCCTCGGCGTCGAACGCCATCCGCGCGTTGATCGCGGCCATCAGCGCGTGCAGCCGGTCGAGCCGGTCGCGCCGGCCGCGCGCGAACTCGGCGGCGAATTCGGAAATCGCCGCGTCGGCCTTGGCCAGCGGCGAGGCGCGCAGGAACAATTCGGCCGGGAAGCGCTCGGGCGCGCCGCGCACCACGCCCAGCGTGTCGGCGAGCTCGACCGTACCTTCCGCGACCAGGGTCACGGCACCGACCGGACCCGGCGTCTCCAGCCGGTGGACGAGGTTGCCGAACGCGTCCTCGGTGGCGGCGAGCGCGCAATCGAGGTCGACGCCGACGTGCCAGTCGATCACGTGCTGGCCGGCGTGGCCGCGCGGGGTCAGGCGCAGGCGCTGCGACAGCCGGCGCGCCGGCTTGGAATAGGCGTAGGCGGTTTCGTGACGGACGCGGATTCGCATGGCGGGGTCTTTAGCCCAGAAGGTATTGCGCGGAAATCGCCGCCGAGAGGGCTGCGTTGCCGTCGAGGAATTCGGCGATGAATTCGTGCAGGCCGCCGAGGAAGACGCTTTCGATCGTGGCGCCGCGCAGCCTGTCGTGGGCGGCGCGGGCCGCGCGCTGCGCAGGGCCCTGGCGGCCGTAGTCGGCCGACAGCGCGTCGAGGAAGCGCAGGACGTTCTCGCTGCAGCCGATCAGCGAACGCGGCATCTCGGGCCGCAGCACCAGCATCTCGGCGACCAGCCACGGCTCGAGCCGGCGGCGATAGAGCCAGTTGAACGAGCTGGCGGCGGAGACCGCGCGCAGGATCGAATACCACTGGAAATAATCGAGCGAGCCGCCGATCCGTTCGCCGCCGGGCAGCAGCAAGTGGTATTTCACGTCGAGCAGGCGCGCCGTGTTGTCGCCGCGCTCGACGTAAAGGCCGAGCCGGTCGAACCAATAGGCGTCGTTGCGAAGCATCGTGCGGTAGCAGGAGCCGTCGAAGTCGAGCGAGGCCTTCTTGGCGAATTCGACGAAGCGGCCGGTGGCGCCGCGGTCGCCGCGCGAGGCGACGTATTCGGCCTCGAACTTCGGCATTTCGAGCCAGGCGGAATTCAGCGCCTCCCAGGTCTCGGTCGTCAGCGCCGTGCGCACGGCGCGGCCATTGGCGCGCGCGGTCTCGATGCAGCTGCGGATGGAGGACGGGTTGTCGCGGTCGAAGGCCAGCCAGCCGATCGCGTCGGCCTCGTCGATCCGCTCCTTGCCCTCGAAAGCGTCCATCGCGTCGGCGGCGGCGAGCGCGCCGCGCCATTCGTCGCCGACGGCGGCGCCGTCGCCGCGCGGCAGCGATTCGATGCGCAGCGTCGCGTCGATGACGCGCGCGGTGAAGTCGGCGCGCTCCATGTAGCGCGCGGTCCAGAACAGGTTGTCGGCGGTGCGGGCAAGCATGGCGGCGGCTCAGGCGAGGCCGGCCGGGGCGTCGACGATCCAAGTGTCCTTGGTGCCTCCGCCCTGGCTGGAATTGACGACGAGGGAGCCGCGCTTCAGCGCCACGCGGGTGAGGCCGCCCGGCACCACGCGCACGCCGTCGGCACCCGTCAGCACGAACGGCCGGAGGTCGACGTGGCGCGGCTCGGCCGCGCCGTCCATCAGTACGGGACAGGTCGACAGGCCGAGGGTCGGCTGGGCGATGTAGTCTTCCGGCGCCGCGCGCAGCCGCTCGGCGAAGCGTTCGCGCTCGGTGCGGTCGGCGTGCGGGCCCACCAGCATCCCGTAGCCGCCCGATCCCGCGACCTCCTTGACGACCAGCTTGTCGAGGTTGTCGAGCACGTGGGCGAGCGCCTTGGGTTCGCGGCAGCGGAACGTGGGCACGTTGGGGATGAGCGGATCCTCGCCGAGGTAATAGCGCACGATGTCGGGCATGTAGCTGTAGACCGCCTTGTCGTCGGCGACGCCGTTGCCGATCGCGTTGGCGATCGCGACGTTGCCCGCGAGATGCGCCCCCACGATGCCAGGCACGCCGAGCGTGGAATCCGGCCGGAACGCCAGCGGATCGAGATATTCGTCGTCGACGCGGCGGTAGACCACGTCGACCCGCTTGGGGCCGCGCGTCGTGCGCATGAAGACGACGTCGTCCTCGACGAACAGGTCGCGGCCCTCGACGAGCTCCACGCCCATGCGGTCGGCGAGGAACGAATGTTCGTAGAAGGCCGAGTTGTAGGCGCCGGGCGTCAGCAGCACGATGGTGGCGTCTTCACCTTTGCCGCGCGGCGACACCGAGCGCAGGCAGGCCAGCAGCGCATCGGGATAGTCCTCCACCGGCGCGACGCGATGCGAGGCGTAGAGGTCTGGCATCAGCCGCATCGTCACTTCGCGGTTCTCGAGCATGTACGAGACGCCCGAAGGCGTGCGCGCGTTGTCCTCGAGCACGAAGAAGTCGTCGTCGCCGGTGCGCACGAGGTCGATGCCCGCGACGTGGACGTGGACGCCGTGCGGCGCCGCCTTGCCGGCGACCTCGGGCCTGAACTGCGGATTGCGGTAGACGAGCTCGGCGGGCACCACGCCGTCCGCCACGATCTTGCGCGCGCCGTAGACGTCGGCGAGGAACAGGTTGAGCGCCGTGGCGCGCTGCATCAGGCCGGCCTCCAGCTTGGCCCAGCGTCCGCGCGGCACCAGGCGCGGAATGATGTCGAACGGGATCAGGCGCTCCTCGCCCGCGTTGTCGCCATAGACCGCGAACGTGATGCCGATGCGCCGGAACATGTATTCGGCCTGCGCCCGGCGCGCCGCCAGCGCGGCGGGCGGCGAAGCCTCGAGCCAGGCGGCGACCGACGAATAAAGCGCCCGCACGTCGCCGTCGGCGCCTCGCATTTCATCGAAGATCGGTTGCGGCGCCATGCGAACGTCCTTTCACGGCCGCACGGGGTGGTCAGCCGAAAATAGAGGCAAAATCCATACCAGCTAAATCCCCCGGCGGGCGCGCCGAAAAATCGCGCCGCCTCGCCGTGAAGGGGAATGGTGGGTGATGTAGGGCTCGAACCTACGACCCGCTGATTAAGAGTCAGCTGCTCTACCAACTGAGCTAATCACCCGACGAAACGTTGTCCGCTTCGCGCGCGGCTGATAGCAGGGGCGCCCGGCGCTGTCCAGCGCCGCAGCGCGGGTCGACAATGACGGAAATCGCCGCCGCCTCCGGGTTCGCCGCAGCCCTCGCGCGCGACGCGGTCGCCGTCGACGCGGCGATCGCGGCGCTGTTGTCGCCGACCCCGGCCGCGGGCGAGATCGCGCGACCGGCGCGCCTGTTGGAGGCGATGCGCTATGCCGCGCTGGGTCCCGGCAAGCGGCTGCGGCCGTTCCTCGTCATGGCCTGCGCGCGCGCCTGCGGAGCGCCGGACTCTCCCGCGCTCGCGCGCGTCGCGGCGGCGTTGGAATGCGTGCACGCCTATTCGCTCGTCCACGACGACCTGCCCGCGATGGACGACGACGACCTGCGCCGCGGCCGGCCGACGCTGCACCGCGCCTTTGACGAAGCCACCGCCATCCTGGCAGGCGACGCGCTGCTCACGCTCGCATTCGACGCAATGGCCGACCCCGCCGCCCATCCCGACCCGCTCGTGCGGGCGGAACTCGCGCTCGGCCTCGCGCGCGCCGCGGGCGCGGGCGGCATGGTGGGGGGCCAGGCGCTCGACATCGAGGCGGAGTCGTCGCCCGGGGTCCCGGCCGCCGAACGGGTGGCCGAACTCCACGCGATGAAGACCGGCGCGCTGCTCCGGTTTTCGGCGGAAGCGGGCGCGATCTTCGCGGGCGCGGCCGGCGCGAGGCGCGAGGCGCTGGCGGGATACGGCGCCGCGCTCGGGGCCGCGTTCCAGATCGCCGACGACGTGCTCGACGTCGAGGGCGAGGCGTCGGCGCTCGGCAAGAAGGTCGGCAAGGACGCCGGCCGCGGCAAGGCGACCTTCGTCGCCGCGCTCGGCCTTGACCGCGCGCGCGACCGGCGCGACAGGTGCGTCGCCGAGGCCAAGGCGCATCTCGGACGCGCCGGGCTCGGCGCGGGCGCGCTCGACGCGTTGCGGGCGGCGGCGGATTTCGCCGCGCGGCGCCGCAGCTGAACGGGGCGCCCCGCCGGATCGATGGGAGAGCGGGCCTGAACACGATCGCGCATCTGACGCTGGCGCTCGCCGCCCTGTCCGCCATCCTGACGCTGGTCGCCGCCGCGCTCGCCGCCCCATGGATCGCCGCGGCGCGCGCGCCCGCGCGGGGGCCGCGCCGGCTCCCCCGCGTCACCGTGCTGAAACCGCGGTGCGGCGACGCGCCCGGCCTCGACGCGCGGCTCGAAGCCGCACTGGCGCAGGACTATCCCGCCCGCGTCGACCTCGTGCTCGGCGTCGCCGATCCAAACGACGGCGCCCTGCCCGCGGCGCGCCGGCTCGTCGCCGCCCATCCCGACCGCGACGTGCGCATCGTCGTCGACCCGCGACTGGCGGGCCCCAACCGCAAGGCCTCGAACCTCGCCAACATGGAACGCGAGATCGACGGCGAGATCGTCGTCGCCGCGGACAGCGACGTCACATGGCCCCGCGATTGCCTGGGCAGGCTCGTCGCCGCGCTGGAGGCGCCGGGCGTCGGGATCGTCTCGGCGCCCTATCGGGGCGTCGCGGAGGGCGGCCCGTGGGCGCGGTTGGCGGCGATGACCATCGACCGGCTCGTGCTGCCCTTCACGGTCGCCGCCGTGCGGTTGGGCGTCGCCGAACCCTGCCTCGGCGCGACGGTGGCGCTGCGCCGCGACGCGCTGCGCGCGCTCGGCGGCTTCGCGCGCTTCGCCGACCGGCTCGCCGACGACCACGCGCTGGGCGAGGCGGCGCGCACGATGGGCTTGCGCACCGCCATGCCGCGGATGCTGGTCGCTCACCATTGCGCGCCGCGCGGCGCGCGCGGGCTCGCGCGCCAGGAGCTGCGCTGGGCGCGCCCGGTGCGCAAGGTCGCGCCGCTGCATTACGCGATGGCGCTGCTCGCCCAGCCGCTGCCGCTGGCGCTGCTCGCCCTGCCGTTGGACGGCTTCGAACGCGCCGCCTGGATGGTCGTCGGCGTGGCGCTCGGCGCGCGCTTCGCGCTCCAGCTCGCGGTCGACGCGGCGCTCGGCGGGAGGCCGCTGCCCGATCCGTTGCTTCCGCTGCGCGACCTCGCCACCTTCGCCGTATTCCTGGCCGCGCTCCGTCCGGGTCCGATCGCGTGGCGCGGCGAGACTTTCCGCGTCGACGCCGAGGGCCGACTGCTCTCGGGCGAACCGGCGGAGTGAACGCCCGCACGACGATCGTCACCGCCGACGATTTCGGCCTCTCGGACGAGGTCGACGAGGCGATCGAGCGCGCGCACCTCGGAGGCATCGTCACGCATGCGAGCCTGATGGTCGGCGGACCGTCGGCGGCCGGCGCGATCGGACGCGCGGCGCGGATGCCGCGACTCGGCGTCGGCCTGCACGTCGCCCTGTGCGAGATCGCGCCGACGGGCCCCGCGCCGGGTCTCGTCGACGGCGGCGGCCTGTTGCGCGACGACATCGCGCGTTACGGCGTCGCGCTCGGCCTGCGGCCGCGTCTCGCCCGCGCGGTCGAGGACCAGATCGAGGCGCAGTTCGACGCCTTCGCCGCCCTTGGCCTGTCGCCGACCCATGTCGACGCGCACAAGCACCTGCACCTGCACCCCGTCGTCGGCGACGCGCTGGTCCGCGTCGCGGCGCGCCGGCGCGTGCCACGGCTGCGCGTGCCTTTCGAGCCGCGTCCGGCGCTGGCGGCGATCGAACCGACGGCCCCCAGCGCGTTTCACGCCGCGCTGAACCTCGCCGCCAAGCGGCTTGCGCGGGCCGCGCGCGCGGCGGGCGTGCCGACCAACGACGTCCTGTTCGGGTTGCGCTGGTCGGGCGCGATGTCCAAGCGGCGGCTGCTCGGCCTGCTCGGCGCCGCGCGACCGGGCGCGACCGAGATCCACGTCCATCCCGCGACCGCGCACGGATGGCGCTTCCACGCCCCGGCTTATCGCTACGCCGAGGAACTGGCGGCGTTGACCGACCCGGACGTGCGCGCGGCCTTCGCGGCGGCCGGCCGCGGCTGAACGCGCTCAGTCGGGCAGCATCTTGCCGGGGTTCATCAGGTCGCGCGGATCGAGCGCGGCCTTGATCGCGCGCATCGCCGCCACGGCCTCGGCGCCGTGTTCGTCGACGAGGAACGCGCGCTTGCCCTGGCCCACGCCGTGCTCGCCGGTGCAGGTGCCCCCCATCGCGATGGCTCGATGGGCGAGGCGGTCGGCGAACGCCTTCACCGCCGCGATCTCGGCGGGATCGTCGGGCATCGCCATCGGGCTGGTGTGGAAATTGCCGTCGCCGACGTGGCCGACGATCGGCGCCACGAAGCCGCATGCCTCGATGTCGGCCATCGTCTCCTCGACGCAATCGGCCAGCCGGGACAGCGGCACGCAGGCGTCGGTGGCGAGCGGCTTGGCGCCCGGCCGCAACAGCAGCGAAGCCCAGTAGGAATCGTGGCGCGCCTGCCACAGCCGCGTGCGGTCCTCCGGCTTGGTCGCCCATCGGAAGTCGGCGCCGCCGAACTCCGCGGCGATCTCGCCGAAGCGCGCGACCTGCTCGGCCACGCCGGCCTCGGTGCCGTGGAACTCGACGAACAGCGCCGGGCTCTCGGGCAGGTCGATGCCCGAATGCAGGCGGTTGGCGCGCATCTGCACCGCGTCGACGAGCTCGACGCGCGCCAGCGGCACGCCCGCCTGGATCGCCATGATCGCCGCGTCGCAGGCGGCCCGCACCGTTTGGAACGGGCAGACGCCGCCGGCGATCGCCTCGGGCAGCGGATGCAGCTTCAACGTGACTTGCGTGACGATCCCGAGCGTGCCTTCCGCGCCCACGAACAGGCGCGTCAGGTCGTAGCCGGCCGACGACTTGCGCGCGCGCGTCGAGGTCTTCAGCACGCTCCCGTCGGCGAGCACGACGCGCAGGGCGAGCGCGTTCTCGCGCATCGTGCCGTAGCGCACCGCGTTGGTGCCCGACGCACGCGTCGAGACCATGCCGCCGACACTGGCGTCCGCCCCGGGATCGACCGGAAAGAAAAGGCCGTCGTCCTTCAGCCGCGCGTTGAGCGCCTTGCGGGTGACGCCGGGCCCCACGACGCAATCGAAGTCCGCCGCGTCGACGGCCTCGATCCCGTCGAGCCCGGACACGTCGATCGCCACGCCGCCGTGGGGCGCGTTGACCTGGCCTTCGAGCGACGTGCCCGTGCCGAACGCGATCATCGGCGCGCCGTGCGCCGCGCAGATCGTCACCGCCGCGACCACGTCGGCCTCGTCGCGCGCGAACACCACCGCGTCGGGCGGCTGGTTGGGGATGTAGGTCAGCGTGTGCGCGTGCTGCTCGCGCACCGAGGGCGCGTCCGAATAGGCGTTGCCGAACCGCGCCGCGAGCGCCGCCTTGAGCGCGGTCGTCGCCTCTGGCGAAAGCCGGGCGGTCACGGTCGCGCGTCCCGTTCGACGAAGACGGCCGCGCTGCGCGCGGGCGAGACGAACGTCACGCCACGGCAATCGGGCGCGTCGCGGCTGGCGAGCGCCAGCGACCATGCCCTGCCCGGCGAAGGCGCGGGCAGTTCCACGGCGACCGCGGCCTCGCCCGCGTTGAGGACGATCGCGACCCGGTCGAGCCCGTGCGGCGTGGGCAGCGCGAAGGCCGCGACGAGGAACGGCGGGCCTCCCTGCCAGTCTCCGGCGCCCTCCAGCATCGCCTTCGCCCCGCGCCATTCGACGTCGGGCGGCAGGCCCGGCGCCGCTGGCGCGCCGGTGAGGAACGCATCGTCGCGCAGGCATGGGTGGTCGCGGCGCAACCGGATCGCGCGCGCGACGAAGTCGGCGAGGTCCATGTCGGCGTTCGTCCAGTCGATCCACGACACGGGGCCGGGTTGCGCATAGGCGTTGTTGTTGCCGCCCTGCGTGCGGCCGAGCTCGTCGCCCATGCCCAGCATCGGCGCGCCGCGCGAGCAGAACAGCGTGAGCAGCAGCGAGCGGACGTCGGCCTCGCGCTCGGCGCGCACCTTGGGGTCGTCGCTCGGCCCCTCGACGCCATGGTTCCATGAATTGTTGTCGTCCGTGCCGTCGCGGTTTCCCTCGCCGTTCGCCTCGTTGCTCTTGCGCGCGTAGGAGACGAGGTCGGCGAGCGTGAAGCCGTCGTGCGCGGCGACGAAGTTCACGCTGCGGGACGGCGACCCCTTGGCGGCGAAGACGTCGCTGGAGCCCGCCAACCGCGTCGCGAGCGCGCCCTTCGAGCCCGCGTCGCCGCGCCAGAACCGGCGCGCGTCGTCGCGGTAGCGGTCGTTCCACTCGCCCCATTCGCGCGGGAAGCGGCCGAGCGCGTATCCGCCCGGACCCACGTCCCAAGGCTCAGCGATCAGCGTGCCGCGCGACAGGACCGGATCGGCGCGGATCGCCTCGATCAGCGGCGCGGCGGGATCGAAGCCGTCGTCGCGACGGCCGAGCGCGGTGGCGAGGTCGAAGCGGAAACCGTCGATGCCGCCCAGGGCCATCCAGCGCCGCAGGCAGGCCAGAGCCATCGCCGTCACCGGCGGCCGGCCCAGCGCGACGCAATTGCCGGTGCCGCAATCGTCGACGTAGCGCGCGGGATCGCCCTCGCGCATCCGGTAATAGGTCCCGTCGTCGAGCCCGCGCAGCGACAGCGTCGGGCCGAATTCGTCGCTCTCGGCGGTGTGGTTGAGCACGACGTCGAGCACGACTTCGAGGCCCGCCGCGTGCAACGCGTCGGTCGCCGCGCGCACCTCCGCGAAGCCGCCCGGCGCCATGCGCGGATCGGGCGCGCCGAACACGGCGGGATTGTAGCCCCAAGCGTTGGCCAGCCCCATCGCGGTCAGGCGCGGCTCGTCGCAGACGACGGCGGCGGGCATGATCTCGACCGTCGTGATCCCGAGCCGGCGGAAATGGCCGAGCGCCGGCGCGGAGGCGAGCGCGGCGAAGCGGCCGCGCAGCGCCGGGTCGACGCCCGGCAGCGTCGCCGAAAATCCATGAAGGTTGAGTTCGTAGATCGCGCTGTCGCAGAACCGCACCCGCGCGCGCCCAGGCTCGGACGCGCCGGCCGGCGGCGCCTCCTCGACGATCGCCTTGGGGCGCGACGCGCCGTCGTCGAAGCCGCGCTCCAGCGCGCCGGGCGAAAGCGCGAACGGACGGTCGAACCGGGTCGCGAACGGATCGGCGAGCAGCTTGGCGACGTCGAAGCGCCTGCCCCGCGCCGGGTCGAACTCGCCGTCGGCCCGCAGGCCGTAGCGCGCGCCCGCCTTCAGGCCGTCGACGCGGACGCGGAACACGTCGTCGTCGCCACGCGCCATCGCGACGCGGCGGGTCTCGCGTTCGCCCGTCCCGTCGAACAGGCAGAGCGTCACTGTCTCGGCGCGCGACGAATAGACCGAGAACTCCACGCCTTCTGGATCGACCCTCGGCCCCAGCGCGCCGAGCCCCTTGGCGTCCGTCATCGCGCCGTCCGCGTCGCCACGAGGTCGCGGTAGAGCCGCGCATAGGCGCCGGCGGGCCGCCGCCACGACACGTCGGCGCGCATCCCGTTGAGGCGCAGGCGCTTGAACGTGGCGGGGTCGCGGTGGAGCGCGGCGGCGCGGCGCAACGCGGCGGCGTACGATTGCGCGTCGACGGGCGAGAACACGATGCCGGTCGCCGCGCCGGCCTCGATGGCCGCCTCGTTGGCGTCGATCACCGTGTCGGCGAGGCCGCCCACGCGTGCCACCAGCGGCGGCGCGCCGTAGCGCAGCGCGCAGAGCTGGGTGAGCCCGCAAGGCTCGAATCGCGATGGCACGAGCAGGAAGTCGGCGCCGCCCTGGACGAGATGGGCGAGTTCCTCGTCGTAGCCGATCAGGACGCCGACGCGGCCGGGATGGGCGAGCGCGGCGCGCTCCATCGCGCCTTCGAGCGCGCGGTCGCCGGTCCCCAGCGCCGCGAGCTGGCCGCCGAGCGACAGCAACGTCGGCATCGCCTCGACGATCAGGTCGACGCCCTTCTGGGTCGTCAGCCGCGACACGAGGCCGAACAGCGGCGCCTGCGGATCCTCGGCGAGGCCGAGGCGCCGCTGCAGCGCGACCCGGTTCTTGTCGCGCTGGGCGAGGCGCGTCGCCGAATAGGCCTGCGTCAGCGCCGGATCGCCCGCCGGGTTCCAGACCGCCGTGTCGATGCCGTTTAGAATGCCCACGACGTCGGCGGCCCGCGTGGCCAACAGGCCGTCGAGGCCCATGCCGCCCTGAGGCGTCATGATCTCGGCCGCGTAGCTCGGCGACACGGTCGTGATGCGGTCGGCCATCTGCAGCCCGGCCTTCAGGAAGCCGATGGTGCCGTAATATTCCACGCCGTCGAGCGCGAAGGCGTGCGGCGGCAGGCCCAGCCGCGCCAGCCAATCGGCCGGGAACTGGCCCTGGAAGGCGAGGTTGTGGATCGTCAGCACGGTGGCGGGCCGCGGGCCGCCGTCGTAGCGAAGATAGGCGGGCGCGAGCGCGGCTTGCCAGTCGTGCGCGTGGACCACGTCGGGCGAGAAGTCGCCCGCGCCGTCGCGCGCGACGTCGGCGGCGGCGCGCGACAGCGCGGCGAACCGGAAGGCGTTGTCGGGCCAGTCGCGCCCGTCGGGGCCCAGATACGGGTTGCCGTGCCGCTCGAACAGGTGCGGCGCGTCGAGCGCGAGAAGTTCGAGGCCCGCCGCGCGGCCCGCCACGATCCGCGCCGGGCCGCCGAACAGCTCGGCGTAGCGCTTGGCCACCGTCGGCCGTTCGAGCGCCTTCATCGTCGCCGGATAGCCCGGCATCAGCGTGACGACGCGCACGTCCTCGGCGGCGAGCGCGGCGGGCAGCGCGCCCGCGACGTCGGCGAGGCCGCCTGTCTTGACGAGTGGATAGACCTCGGCGGCGACGGAGAGGACGCGCAGCGCGCTCATGCGCCGAGCTTCTCGATCATCGGTTCGGTGATCAGGATGACGCCTTTCTCGGAGACGCGGAAGCGCTTGACGTCCTCGACCGGATCCTCGCCGACCACGAGGCCCTCGGGGATCGCCACGCCGCGGTCGATCACGACGTTGGTCAGGCGCGCGCCACGCCCGACGTGGACCTGCGGAAGCAGCACCGCGCGCTCGACGTGGGCGAAGGAATTGACGCGCACCCAGGGGAACAGCAGCGAATTGCGCACGTTGGCGCCCGACACCATGCAGCCGCCGCACACCAGCGACGCCACCGCCTGGCCGCGGCGGTCGTCCTCGTCGTGCACGAACTTGGCGGGCGGCGAGACTTCCGAGTGCGTCCAGATCGGCCAATCGGTGTCGTAGAGGTCGAGGTCGGGCACCGTGCCCGTGAGGTCGAGGTTGGCCTCGAAATACGCGTCGACCGTTCCCACGTCGCGCCAATAGGGTTCCGCCTCCATGTTCGAACGCACGCAGGAACGCGAGAACTGGTGCGCCACGGCGCGGCCGCCGGCGACCACCTTGGGGATGATGTCCTTGCCGAAGTCGTGGCTCGACTTCGGGTCGGCCGCGTCCTCGCGCAGCAGGTCGAACAGGCGCCGCGTCTCGAACACGTAAATGCCCATGCTGCACAGGGCGCGGTCGAGCTTGCCGGGCATCGAGGGCGGGTTCTTCGGCTTCTCGAGGAAGTGGACGATCTTGTCCTTCTCGTCGACGTGCATCACGCCGAACGCCGAGGCCTCGGCCAGCGGCGCCTCGAGGCAGCCGATCGTCACGTCGGCGCCCTGGTCGACGTGCTGCTGGAGCATCAGCTCGTAGTCCATCTTGTAGACGTGGTCGCCGGCCAGCACGACGATGAACTTCGGCTGGTAGCTCGCGATGATGTCGATGTTCTGGTAGATCGCGTCCGCCGTGCCGCGGTACCACATGTCCTCGGACACGCGCTGGCTCGCCGGCAGGATGTCGAAGCTCTCGTTGCGCTCGGTGCGGAAGAAGTTCCAGCCGTGCTGCAGATGGCGGATCAGGCTGTGCGCCTTGTATTGCGTGGCCACGGCGATGCGGCGGATGCCGGAATTGAGCGCGTTGGACAGCGCGAAGTCGATGATGCGCGCCTTGCCGCCGAAATAGACCGCCGGCTTGGCACGCCGGTCGGTCAGCTCGAGCAGGCGCGATCCGCGCCCGCCGGCGAGCACGTAGGCCATCGCGTGGCGCGACAGCGGGGCGTTGGACAGGTGCGAGCGGACTTCCATCTACGTTTCCCCCAAGTTTTGCCGGCGGCGCTTGCCGCGCCGTCCTTGCGACGATCCCCGTTCAATCCCCGTGCACGAGCCACACCGCCCCCAGCGGCGGGATCACGATCTCCGCCGAATGGGGCTGGCCGTGCGAGGGCCCGCCCGACGCCTCGACGGCGCCGAGGTTGCCCTTGCCCGTGCCCCAATAGGCGGCGGCGTCCGTGTTCAGCGCTTCGCGCCAGCGGCCGGCCCTGGGCAGGCCGATCCGGTAGCCCTCGCGCGGAACCGGCGTGAAGTTGAAGGCGGCCGCCAGCGGCGGGCCGCCATCGCCGTCGAAGCGCAGGAAGACGAACGCCGACTGGTCGCGGTCGTCGACGACGACCCACGAGAAGCCCTCCGGCTCGCAATCGCGCGCGTGCAGCGCCGGGACGTCGCGGTAGAGCCGGTTCATGTCGCGGAACAGCGCCTGCATCCCGCGGTGGGGCGGGTGGTCGGCGAGCCACCACGGCAGCGCTTCGGCGAAGTTCCATTCCGTCGTCTGGCCGAATTCCTGGCCCATGAAGAGCAGCTTCTTGCCCGGATGCGCCCACATCCATGCGTAGAAGGCGCGCGCGGTGGCGAAGCGCTGCCATTCGTCGCCGGGGATCTTGGAGACCACCGAGCGCTTGCCGTGCACGACCTCGTCGTGGGAGATCGGCAGCACGAAGTTTTCGCTGAAGGCGTAGAGCAGCCCGAACGTCATCAGGTCGTGGTGCCAGCGGCGGTGCACCGGCTCCTTGGTCACGTATTCGAGTGCGTCGTGCATCCAGCCCATGTTCCACTTGAAGCCGAAGCCGAGTCCGCCGGCGTCGACCGGCTGCGACACGCCGGGCCAGGCGGTCGATTCCTCCGCTATCATCGCCACGCCCGGATGGTCGGCGTAACAGAGCTCGTTGGCCTTGCGCAGGAACGCGACGGCGTCGTCGTTCTCGCGGCCGCCGCGTGCGTTGGGCAGCCATTCGCCGTCGCGGCGCGAATAGTCGAGGTAGAGCATCGAGGCCACCGCGTCGACGCGCAGGCCGTCGAGATGGAAGCGGTCGAGCCAGTAGAGCGCGTTGGCGTGCAGGACGTTGGCGACCTCGCGGCGGCCGAAGTCGTAGATCGCGGTGTTCCAGTCGGGATGGAAGCCGCGCCGCGGGTCGGCGTGCTCGTAGAGCGGGCGGCCGTCGAAATGCGCCAGCCCATGGGAATCCGTGGGGAAATGCGCCGGCACCCAATCGAGGATGACGCCGATTCCCGCCGCGTGCGCCCGGTCGACGAAGCGCGCGAAGCCCTCGGGCGCGCCGAAGCGCGCGGTGGGCGCGAACAGGCCGATCGGCTGGTAGCCCCACGAGGCGTCGAGCGGATGCTCGGACACCGGCAACAGCTCGACATGCGTGAAACCGAGGTCGACGAGATAGGGAATGAGCTCGTCGGCGAGCCGATCCCACGAATAGAAGCCGCCGTCTTCCGCCCGCCGCCACGACCCGAGATGGACCTCGTAGGTCGACATCGGCTTGCGGCGCCACTGGCCTTCGGCCCGCTTGGCCATCCATTCGCCGTCCGTCCACTTGAACGGCGCCGGGTCGGCGATCACCGAGGCGGTCGACGGCCGCATCTCGGATCGCTGGCCGAACGGGTCGGCCTTCAGCGGCGCGAGCTCGCCTTCCGGCCCGACGATCTCGAACTTGTAGCGCATGCCCGGCCGCGCGCCCGGCATGAAGAAGTCCCAGATGCCGCTGTCGACGCGCTTGCGCATTTGCGCGCGGCGGCCGTCCCAGTCGTTGAAGTCGCCGATGATGGAGACCCGCCTCGCGTCGGGCGCCCAGACGGCGAACGCCGTGCCTTCCGCGCCTTCGTGGACGCGGAAATGGGCGCCGAGTTTTTCGTAGAGCCGGCGGTGCGTGCCCTCGACGAGGAGATAATCGTCGGTCTCGCCGACGGTCGGGCCGAACGAATAGGCGTCGTCGTAATCCCACTCGCCGCCGGAATTGGTCGCCCGAAGGCGGTAGGGGATCGCCGGCCCCTCGAAACGGCCCTCGAAGAACCCGCCTCGACGGTGCACGAGCGCGCCCAGCGGCGCGCCGCCGTCGCGCGCCACGATCTCCAGCGTCTCCGCGTGCGGCGCGAAGGCGCGGATCGCTCGGCTCCCGTCTTGCAGCGGATGGGGGCCGAGCACCGCGAAGGCGTCGCCGTGCCGCGCGTCGAGGACGGCGGTGATGTCGGCGTCAGTCGCGCGCCAAGGTTCCCGGCCGGTGGGATCCCGCCCCGAAGATTCGCGCTTGGCCGGCTCGCGCATGGTCAGCTCCCCGTCCCGATCTTGGCGCCCCAGATTTCGGAGGCGTATTCGCGCACCGCCCGGTCGGACGAGAAGAACCCCATGTTGGCGGTGTTCAACGCGCTCGACTTCCACCATTGGGCCTTGTTCCGCCACCTCTCGTCAACCGCGTCCTGCGCGGCGCAATAGGCGTCGAAGTCGGCGCAGACCATGAAATAGTCGTGGTGCGTCAGCGCGTCGACGAGGCCGCGGTAGCGGTCGGGCTCCTCGGGCGAGAACACGCCGGACCCGATCGCCTCGACTACCTCGCGCAATTTGTGCGAGGCGGCGATCGTCTCGGATGCGTCGATGCCCAGCGAGCGGCGCTTGGCCACCTCGTCCGACTTCAGCCCGAAGATGAAGACGTTGTCGTCGCCCACGCGCTCGCCGATCTCGACGTTGGCGCCGTCGAGCGTGCCGATCGTCAAGGCGCCGTTGAGCGCGAACTTCATGTTGCCGGTGCCGGACGCCTCCATGCCGGCCGTCGAGATCTGCTCGGAGAGATCGCTCGCCGGCACGATCGCCTCGGCGAGGCTGACGTTGTAGTTGGGCATGAAGCAGACGGTGAGCAGCCCGCGCACGGAGGGATCGTCGTTGACGTGGCGCGCGACGTCGCCGGCGAGCTTTATGACGAGCTTCGCCATGTGGTAGCTGGCGGCCGCCTTGCCGGCGAAGATCTTCACGCGCGGCACGAAGTCCTTCATCGGCTGGGCGCGGATCGCGTTGTAGCGCGCCACCGTCTCGAGGATGTTCAGGAGCTGGCGCTTGTATTCGTGGATGCGCTTGATCTGCGCGTCGAACATCGCGTCGGGATCGACCTGCACGTTGAGGTCCTCGGCGATCTGCCGCTCCAGCGCGACCTTGTTGGCGCGCCGCGCCGCCGCGAGCCGGTCGTGCAGGCCGGAATCGCCCGCCAGCGGGACGAGCCCGCGCAGCGCGTCGGGATCGTCGAGCACCTTGGGGCCGAGCGCGTCGACGAGGATCTTGGTCAGGCCGGGATTGCAGTCGAACAGCCAGCGGCGGAACGTGACGCCGTTGGTCTTGTTCACGATGCGGCCGGGATGGACCAGCGACAGGTCGTGGAACAGCGTCTTTTCGAGCAGCGCGGAATGCAGCGCGGAGACGCCGTTGACCTTGTGCGAGCCGAGGAAGGCCAGGTGCCCCATGCGCACGCGCCGGCCGTCGTGCTCGTCGATGATCGACACGGACGACAGGAACGCAGGATCGTCGCGGCCCTCGACGCGCCGGTCGTCGAGGTGGCGCGCGTTGATGAGGTAGACGATCTGCATGTGGCGCGGCAGCAGCCGCTCCATGAGCGGCACGGGCCAGCTCTCCACCGCCTCGGGCAGCAGCGTGTGATTGGTGTAGGAGATCGTCGCCTGCGTCAGCTCCCAGGCGCGCGACCATTCGATGCCGTGCAGGTCCACGAAGATGCGCAGCAGCTCGGGCACGGCGATCGAGGGATGCGTATCGTTGAGCTGGATCGCCACCTTGTCGGGCAGCGTCGAGACGTCGCCGTATTGGTTGACGTGCCGGCGCACGATGTCCTGCAGCGAGGCGGCGGTGAAGAAATATTCCTGCCGCAGCCGAAGCTCGCGGCCCGCCGGCGTCTCGTCGCTGGGGTAGAGCACCTTCGAGATCGATTCCGCGCGCACGCGGTCGGCCAGCGCGCCGATGTAGTCGCCGGCGTTGAAGGCGTCGAGGCGCAGCGGGTCGGAGGCCCGCGCCGACCACAGACGCAGCGTGTTGACGTGCGCGCCGCGCCAGCCCACCACCGGCGTGTCGTAGGCGACCGCCTCCACCGTCTCCTGCGGACGCCAGACGTGGCGGCGCTTGCCGCCCTCGGCGGGAATGGCGTCGACGTTGCCGCCGAAGCCGATCTGGTAGGTCACTTCGGGCCGCGCGAATTCCCACGGATTGCCGAATTGCAGCCAGTCCTCGGGATATTCGCGCTGCCAGCCGTCCTTGATCGCTTGGCGGAACAAGCCATGGTCGTAGCGGATGCCGTAGCCGTGCGCGGGCACCGCGAGGCTCGCCATGCTTTCCATGTAGCAGGCGGCCAAGCGGCCGAGGCCGCCGTTGCCGAGCGCCGCGTCCGGCTCCAGCCGGCGCAGGCGGTCGAAATCGACGCCGAGGCCCGACAGCGCCTCGCGCATCGGGCCCACGAGGCCGAGGTTGCCGAGCGAGTCGCGCAGCAGGCGGCCGACGAGGAATTCGAGGCTGAGGTAATAGACGCGCTTGCGTCCCTCTTGATACGTGCGCGCGGTCGAAGCCATCCAACGCTCGACCATCAGGTCGCGCGTCACCAGCGCGGTGGCGACGAACCAATCCCGGTTGTTGGCGACGCGCGGGTTCTTGCCGACGGCGTAGTTCAGCTTGTCGAGGACCGCCGCTCGCAACGCGGCGGCGTCGGGCGTGTGCAGGGTCGGCAACAGGTCGGGTGCGGTGACGGGGTCGGCGGGCGCGTCCAAGTTCATCTCCGGAAAGCGGTTTCAGGAGCGAATTGGAGCTTGGACGGCGGCCGATGTCCAGCGCGAATTTTCCGCGGCGGGATTTTTCCCGCCG
>JAGWKJ010000151.1 GCA_028865375.1 Hyphomicrobiales bacterium
CAAGCGCCCCGCGGTCGCCCCGCCCGCAGCGCCGCGCCCGCTGCCGGCCCCGCCGCGCGGCGAGATCGCGTTCGAGGACGTGCGCTTCGCCTATCCCTCGCGGCCCGACGCGCCTTCGCTGCACGGCGTCAGTTTCCGGGTGGCGCCGGGCGAGCGGGTGGCGATCGTGGGCCCGTCGGGCGCCGGCAAGACCACCTTGTTCCAGTTGCTGCTGCGCTTCTACGATCCGGGATCGGGCGTCGTGCGGCTCGACGGCGAGGACGTGTCCAAGGTCGATCCCGTCGAACTGCGCCGCCGTTTCGCGCTGGCGCCGCAGGACCCCACCGTGTTCGGCATGTCGGTCGCCGACAACCTCCGCTACGGCCGGCCGGACGCGCCGATCAGCGCCGTGATCGAGGCCGCGCGCAAGGCGCAGGCCGACGGCTTCGCGCGCGCCTTGCCGAACGGATACGACACCCAAGTCGGCGAGCGCGGCGTCGCGCTGTCGGGCGGCGAGCGCCAGCGGCTCGCCATCGCGCGCGCGGTTCTGCGCGACGCGCCGGTGCTGCTGCTCGACGAGGCGACTTCCGCGCTCGACGCGGAGAGCGAGGCCGCGGTGCAGGCCGCGCTCGACGCGCTGATGGCGGGGCGAACCAGCCTGGTGATCGCTCATCGATTGGCGACCGTGCTCAAGGCCGACCGCATCTTGGTGATGGACGGCGGGCGCATCGTAGAACAAGGCACGCACGGCGAACTCGCACGCGCGGGCGGGCTCTACGCTCGGCTCGCCAGCCTGCAATTCGACGCCGCCGCCAAAGCGGCGGAATGAGCCGCGCCCGGACGAAGCCGACGCCTCATCCGGTCACGTCCTCGTAGAGCGCGCTGGCCTCCGGAAACGGGCCGCGGCGTTCGCCCGGCGCCACCACGCGCAGCGCGCGCGGCTTGCCGCCCAGCACCAGCGTCAGCACGTCGCCCGGCGCGAGGCGTCGGTCCGGCGCGGTCACGCGCTCGCGGTTGACGCGCACGGCGCCGGCGCGGACGAGCTCGGCCGCGCGCGTGCGCGATTTCGCCAGCCGGGCGAAGAACAGCCATTGATCGAGACGACGGCCCTGCGACCGGTCTTCCGGCGTCACGCGTCGGGTTCGCGCCCTTCGAGGCGCGCCTTCAGCGCGGCGAGCTTGGCGAACGGCGAATCGGGATCGGGCGCGCGGTCGCGCGGCGGGCGTTGGCCGGGATCGCGGAACGTCCGCGGGGCGTCGTCGCGCTCGAGCCTGCGATGCTCGCCGCGCGGACGCTCGAAGCGGCGCTCGTCGCGTCGCGGCGGCCGTCCTTCATGGCCTTGGCGAGGCGGCCGGCCGTCGCGGCGAGGTTCGTTCGGGTTTTCGCCGGGCGCCGGGACGGCCGCGGCGACGGCGCCGGAGGTCTCGCCGTTTTGCGCGTGATGGCGGTGCTGGCGCCCGTGACGCCGCTCGCCGTCTCGATGGCCGTGATCGCGCTGCTCTTGGCCCGCAGGATGTTGGCTCGCGGTCTGTTGCCCGGCTTGGCCGTGCCGTTGCGGGCGGCCTTGCGGACGCGGCCGGCGCTTGGGACCCCAGACCTCGATGGTCGCGGGAGCGGCCGGCGCGGCTTCGACGGCAGGCGAGGGCTCGGGCGAATACGCGGGCGCCGCCGATGGCGCATCCTCGGCCGACGCTACGACGGCTTCGGCCGGCGCGTCCGCGTGCGCCGCTTCGGTTTCGGCGCCGGTCGCGGCGACGTCGGCATCGGGGGCGGGCTCGACCGCAGGGTCCGCCGCGGCCGCATCGTGCGCGTCATGCGCGTCGGGCTCGGCGGTCGTCTCGCGTTCCGGCGCGGGCTCGATCTCGGCCGCCTCGACGTGCGCGGTCTCCGCCTCCGCGGCCGCCGCCTCGGCGACGGGCGCCGGCGCCGAGGCGGCGACGGGCTCGGTCGCCGCGGCGAGACGGATCGGCGACACGATGGCCGGGCCTTGGCGGACGCGCTTTTCGTAGCCGAGCGCTTCGAGCAGGGCGGCGAATTCCTCGCCCGCGCAGCCCACCAGCGAAGTCATCGCCGGCGTCACCACGAAGCATGCGCCTTCCGCCGTGCCGGGCGGCGGCGCACCGACGCTGAGGCCGGGCCGATAGGTCATCGCCGGGCGGATCAGGTCGGCCAAGCGTTCGAGGATGTCGACGCGCACGGCGCGGCCGCCGAGCAGCGCGAAACCCGCCGCGAGATAGGCGTCCTTGGCCGCGCCCGCCGGCGCGGCGAACGACGTGCGGCCGGCGCTGGCGAAGCCCAGCGCCTCGCGCGTGGCTTCTTCGCCCTCGCGGCCGTGCTTGAGCGCCCACAGGCGCGCGGCGAGCGCGCGCGGCGCCGGCTTCAGCAGCGCGGGGACGAACACGTGATGCGCGCCGAAGCGCACGCCGAGCTTGCGCAGCGCGCCGCGCGCGTCCTGCGGCAGCGCGCGCAGGTCCTCGGCCAATCCCGCGCGTTCGGCGACGCCGAACCCTTCCGCGACGCGGAACGCGACGCCGCGCGCGAGCCCTTCGAGGCCCTCGCCCGCTTCCAGCGCGGCCAGCGGGCCGAGATGCTTGGCGACGTGGGCGGCGAGCCAGAGATCGACGCGCTTCTGCACCTCGTCCAACGGCGCGCCCGTCAGGCGCTCGTCGGCCAGCGGATGGGCGCGCGGCGCGAGCGGCTTCTCGCCGGCGGCCAGCGTCGCGACGGGATCGCCGAGCCAGCGCAGCACGCCGTCGGTCGACAGCGCGATCGAGGAATCGACGCTCTGCGCGAAGCGGGCGGCGCGCGCGTCGATCTCGGCGCCGAGCGCGCGTTGCGCGGCGGCGTTCAGCGCGCGGGCGGCCTCGCCGGTCGCGCCGGGGTCGGGCGTGAACCGGAAGCCGCGAAGTTCGCCGACGCGGTGTCCCTCCACCAGGAGGTCGCCGTCTTGCGTCGTTTCCGCTTCGAGCATCGCGTTTTCCCGCAGGCGCCGCATCAGCACGCTGGTGCGGCGGTCGACGAAGCGCTGCGCGAGTCTCTCGTGCAGCGCGTCGGAGAGCCCGTCCTCTACCCGACGCGCGACGCCCTGCCAATGGGCCGGGTCGGCGAGCCAATCGGGCCGGTTGGCGACGTAGGCGCAGGTGCGGATGCGCGCGATCCGCGCCGACAGCGCGTCGATGTCGCCGTCCATGCGGTCGCAGGTCGCGATCTCGCCGGCCATCCACGCGTCCGGGATGCGGCCGCCGCGCACGACGTGGCGGTAGATCGTCGCCGCGAGGTCGGCGTGCGCGGCCGGCGACAGCTTGCGGTAATCGGGGATGCGACAAGCTTCCCACAGCCGCCGGATCTCGGCGGGATGGGTCGCCGACTTGCGGACCTCCGCGTCGGCGGCGAGCCGTTCCAGCGCGGCTTCGTCCTCGCCTTGGGGCGCGCGGACGAGGCCCGGCAGCGGCGGCGCGCGGTCGAGCGAGGCGCGCAGCGCGGCCAGCGAAGAAAAGTCGAGGTCCGCCTCGCGCCATTGCAGCGCGCGCACGGCGTCGAACGAATGCGTCTCGATCGCCTCGACGAGATCGGGCTCGAAGGGCTGGCAGCGCCCGGTGGTGGCGAAGCGCCCGTCCTTGGCGTTGCGCCCGGCGCGACCGGCGATCTGCGCGAATTCCGCCGGCGTCAGGCGCCGGAACATGCGGCCGTCGTATTTCTGGTCGGACGCGAAGGCCACGCAGTCGAGGTCGAGGTTGAGGCCGAGCCCGATCGCGTCGGTGGCGACGAGATGGTCGACCTCGCCCGCCTGGAACATTTCGACCTGCGCGTTGCGCGTGCGCGGCGACAGCGCGCCCAGCACGACCGCCGCGCCGCCGCGCCGCCGGCGCACGAATTCGGCGATCGCGTAGACGTCCTCGGCCGAGAAGGCGACGATGGCGGTGCGCGGCGGCAGGCGGCTGATCTTGCGGTCGCCGAGGTGCGACAGGGTCGACAGGCGCGGCCGCGTGACGACCGGCGCGCCGGGCAGCAACGCCTCGAGCGGCCGGCGCATCGTCTCGGCGCCGACGAACATCGTCTCGGCGACGCCGCGCGCCTCCAACAGGCGCTGCGTGAACACGTGCCCGCGGTCGAGGTCCGCGGCGAGCTGGATCTCGTCGACCGCGAGGAAGCTCGGGCGCAGGTCGGCGGGCATCGCCTCCACCGTGGCGACCCAATAGCGCGCGCCCTCGGGCTTGATCTTCTCTTCGCCGGTGACGAGCGCCACGGCGCCCTCGCCGACCCGCTCGACGACGCGCTGGTAGACCTCGCGCGCCAGCAGCCTGAGCGGCAGGCCGATCACGCCCGAGGGATGCGCGAGCATCCGCTCGATGGCGCGATGGGTCTTGCCGGTGTTGGTCGGCCCGAGCGCGATCGTCACGCCGACGGCGCGGGCGCGGTCGGCGCCGGACAAGTCGAAGGAGGTCGCGATCATCGCCGAAGCGTCGCCGGGAACGGTGCGGGGGAGGGGAGAGCCCCCATAGCACGGCCCGACGCGTCCCGAAACGGAACGTCGCCGAACGGGCGCGGAACGAACCGTGCGCGAATCGCCGATCGCCCGGGTTGCGCTCAGCCCGGCGCGTTCCGATAGGCCGCGACGAACGCCTCGACGTCCGCGCCCCGTAGCCCCGTCGCCCAATATTCCGTCGCGCCATCGTTCCAATAGTTGACGGTCGCGGCACCGGCTTCGTCGCGCTTCACGTCGTGGGCGGCCTCGCCCTCGGATTTCCATGCCACCAGCGTCACGTCGCCGCCCGCGCCGGGCCCGCCATAGACGAGCACTTTGGAGGCGTGGCCGGCCACGACGTCGTCGCGCGTCGCCAGCAGGCGATAGGCGCCGACGTTTGCCGGCGCCGGCACCGTAGCGGGAGAGGACGGCGCCATCGTCGAAGGCGAGGCGCGCCTCGCCGCATCGGCCACCGCGCGCAGGGTCGGCCCTTCGTCGGGGCGGGACGGGAACACCAACAGCAGCGAAGCCGCCATCGCGGCGGCGACCGCGGCGGCGGCCGGCCAGAACAGCGCGG
This sequence comes from Hyphomicrobiales bacterium, assembly GCA_028865375.1. Classification (GTDB taxonomy): domain Bacteria; phylum Pseudomonadota; class Alphaproteobacteria; order Rhizobiales; family Beijerinckiaceae; genus JAGWKJ01. Next base: position 5,022 of record JAGWKJ010000151.1, read on the forward strand.
ACGGAATCCGCCGGCGCGACGCCGTTCTCCGGGCCAGTTCGCGCTCGACCCGACGGGCCGCCGACGCGGGCGCGGTCTCGGGAGGGACCATCCGCGCGAGATCGCCGCGCAAGGCCAGCAGGCCGGCGAGCGACGCGGCGCAGTGCGTGCAGCCCGCGACATGGGCGAGCAGGTCGGCGGCCTCGCGGCGGCCGAGCTCGCCGTCCACGAGCGCGTTGAGTTCGAGGTCGCGGTCGTGGCCGGTCATGGCGCCAAGTCCTTGCGCAACGTCGCGCGGGCGCGGGCGAGCCTCGACATCACCGTTCCGACCGGCACGCCCTGCGCGGCCGCGATGCCCGCGTAGTCGAGGCCGGCGAATTCGCGCAACCTCAACGCCTCCGCCTGCTCCCTGGGCAGGCGGTCGAGCGCCGCCCGCAACGCCGCGAACTCGTCCGTCGCCACGACCTCGCGCTCCGGGCCGGGCGCCGGATCGACCGGTTCGGGCGCTTCGTCGAGCGGGACGTCGACGCCGCGTCCGCCGCCCGAACGGTGCAGGTTGCGCATGATCGCGACCAGCCAAGCGCGCATGTCGCCGCCGGCGTATCCGGAGAAATGCGAGATCGCGCGCAGGTAGGTGCCCTGCAACAGGTCGTCGGCGCTCGACCGGTCGCGCGTCAACGACCGCGCGAACCGGTGGAGCCCCGACATCGCCGGAACCGCGAGGCGCCGGAAGCGTTCGGCTTCTTCAAGCGTCACGCGCGCGCCCGGCGCAGGACGCCGGCCTAGGGAAGGACCGTGACCGTCGCGCGCATTTGCGGATGCAGCGAACACACATAGGCGAAATTCCCGCCGGCCTTGAAGGTCCGGCTGAAGGTCGCGCCGCCCGCCAGACCACCCGACGAGGCGCCGCCGTCCTTGAAGGTGACGGTATGGACCATTTGGTCCTCGTTGGTCCACGTGACGGTGTCGCCGGCATGGATCGTCACCGCGGCGGGGGCGAACGCATAATCCTTGATGGCGACCTTCACGTCCGCGGCCGCGGCCGCGCCGGCGCCCAAGGTCAGCGCCAAGCAGGCGCCGGCGAAGATTTTCACGGTCGTTTTCATCGTCGATGTCTCCT
>JAGWKJ010000152.1 GCA_028865375.1 Hyphomicrobiales bacterium
CCGGCTTGGAAGCCGCCGCCATCGAACTGGCGGGGGGGCCGCGGGTGGCTGCTGTAGTCCATCGGGCCGTCATCGTCGAAGCCGCGCTTGCGTGGCCGAAAATCCTTGCCTTTGCTCATCTGCTCGATCTATCCCGCCGAAACATCCGCAAATCGCCAGCGCGCGGCGCCGCCCTGACGTAGTGGTGCGTCACATCGACGCCCATCCACCGGCGCGGAAAACACTTCCCCGACGATAGCCGCGTAGCAATACCTTAGAACGCCGTTAAGCGCCAGACCCCGGCGAAGAAATCTTTCGCGACGTCGCGGACGATCTCAATGTCGCGCCGCCGCGCGCTCGGCGACGAGGCCGAGCCAGCCGCGGTAGAACGCGATGGCGGTCGGATTGGCGTCGGCCGAGGGCGGTCCGGGGGGGCCAAGAGGGGGGAAGTCGTCGAACTTGGCAAGGCCCGCCTTGGCGCGCGCCTCGAACAGGGCGAGCGCGCCCAACGTCGGACGATCGAAATAATCGACCGGCGGCACGGGATAGGTCGCGGCCTGGCCCGAAAGGAAACGGCCGACGTCGCGCCGGTATTCGCGCGCCAGCGCCAGCGCGTCATATTCCGGATGGCCCTGGAAGAACAGGAATGTCGAACGATAGGCCTTGACGAAGCTGTCGACGCCCGCCGCGCCCGCCGTCGTCAGCGGCACGTAGCCCCGCGCCGAGAGTTCCTCGCCGTCGAGGTCGTTCCAGCGCGAATGCGCGACGCGGGCGGCGGGCGGCAGGCGCGCGACCAACGGATGGCGGCCGGTCGGCTTGATCGCGAACATGCCGGTTCGCTTGGCCGACAACGGCCGGCGCTGGATGCCGTCGAGGTGCAGCACGGCCGCATGGGCGGCCAGACACGACCAGGCGACGGCGGGAACCGCGTCCTTGGCCCAGTCCGCGAGGCGTGCGAGGGCGGGGAAATACGGTTCGGAATCGAGCCTGGCCGACTTGGGCTCGGCGCCGGTGACGATCAGCCCGTCCGGCGGGGCTTCGAACAGGTCCTCGAACGGGCGATAGCGCGCCGCGATCCGCGCCTGCGCGATCTCGCCGCGCGGTACGCCGGGCAAGTGGTAAAGGCCGATGCGCAACGGACGGCCGCCGGCCGCCTGCGCAAGCGCGCGCGTGAACTGGCGTTCGGTCGCCTCCATCGCGCCGTCGGGCATGTTGACGACGAGCGCGACCTCGACCGGCGCCGCGCCTTCCATGGGCGCCGGCGTCGCGGGCGCGCGCGGCGCTTCGGCGAGCAGGCGCGTCATTCGGCGGCGATCCGGCGCGGACCGGCCGCGGCGGCGAGCGCGCGGTCGAGGTCGGCGACGATGTCGTCGGCATGTTCGATGCCCACGCTGAGGCGGATCGTCTCGGGCGTGATGCCGGCCTTGGCGAGTTCGTCGGGCTTCATCTGCCGGTGCGTCGTCGAGGCGGGATGGCACGCGAGCGACTTGGCGTCGCCGATGTTGACCAGCCGCGAGACGAGCTCCAGCGCGTCGTAGAACGCCTTGCCGGCTTCGAAGCCGCCCGCCACGCCGAAGGTGAGCAGGGCCGGCGGCCGGCCGCCGAGGTATTTCTTGGCCAGCGCGTGGTGCGGATGGCCGGGAAAGCCGGCGTAATTGACCCAGGCCACGCGCGGGTCGGCGGCGAGGAATTCAGCCACCTTGCGCGCGTTCTCGACGTGCCGCTCGACGCGCAGCGCCACCGTCTCGATGCCCTGCATCAGCAGGAAGGCGGAGAACGGCGACAGCACCGGCCCGGTGGTGCGCATGTAGACGCTGCGCGCGCGCTCGACGCAGGCCGACGGCCCGAAGCGGTCGGCGTAGACGAGGCCGTGATAGGATTCGTCGGGCGTCGTGAAGGCAGGGAAGCGCGAAGCGTTCGCCTTCCAGTCGAAGCGGCCGGCGTCGACGATGGCGCCGCCCATCGCGACGCCGTGGCCGCCCATGTATTTGGTCAGCGAATGCACGATCACGTCGGCGCCGTGCTCGATGGGCCGCGACAGGATCGGGGTGGCCACCGTGTTGTCGACCACCAGCGGCACGCCCGCCGCGTGCGCGACGCGCGCGAGGCCCTCGACGTCGCACACGTTGCCGGCTGGATTGCCGACGCTCTCGCAGAACACCGCGCGCGTTCGCCCGTCGATCAGCGCGGCGACGCTGGCCGGCTTGTCGTCGGCGGCGAAGCGGCCCTCGATTCCCTGGCGGGGCAGCACGTGGGCGAGCAGCGTATGCGTCGTGCCGTAGAGCTGGGGGACCGAGACGATGTTGCCGCCGTGGTCGGCGAGGTTGACGAGCGCGACGTGCAGCGCCGACTGGCCGCTGGCGGTGGCGAGCGCGGCCACGCCGCCTTCGAGCGCGGCGACGCGCTTTTCGAGCGCGGCCACGGTCGGGTTGGAGATGCGGCTGTAGCGGAAGCCCTCGGCCTCGAGGTTGAACAGCGCGGCCGCATGGTCGGCGCTGTCGAAGGCGTAGGCGACGGTCGGGTGAATCGGCGTCGCCACCGCGCCGGTCGAGGGGTCGGGCGCGCGCCCGGCGTGGATCGCCAGCGTCTCCGGGCGGAAGCCCGCGATGCCGGGGGATTTCCTGGGCGCGTTCTCGGAGGATTTCATGGCGCCAATATCCGCCGCATGGCCCGCCGATCAATGAACGGCGGCCGTCGATCTGCGAACACGGTTAAGCGGACGCCGAAAGATTAACGGCGATTCACCCAGTCGAGCGGCGGCGCTTGCCGGCGCGCCCGCGCGCGCGGACAAGCGGCCATGGACGGGAGCGCGCGACACGATCCGGGCGGGAGGCGCGCCGCCAACGCGGCGTGGCTGCGCGCGCTGGAGGCGGTCGCGCCGATCGAGCGCGCGCCCGCTCGCCTGTTCGCCGACCTGCTGCGCGAGCGCGCCGCCGAAGCGCCCGGCGCGCGCGCGGTCTCCGACGCCGACGGCTCGATGAATCGTCGCGAGTTCGCGGCGCTGGCGACGGGCTTCGCGGCGTTGGCGATCCGTCGCGGCTGGGGCAGGGGCGACACGGTGGCGCTGCACGCCGGCAATTCGGCCGCCTATCTCGCCTGCTGGATCGGCCTGTCGTCGGCGGGCGTCGTGGTCGCGCTCCTGAACGCGCAGGCGCGCGGCGAGGCGCTGATTCACGCGATGCGCGCGGCGGGCGCGAAAGCCGCCATCGCCGACGAAGCGGGCGGCCGCGCCTTCGCGGACCTGCCGGCCGGCGCCACCGGCGTCGGCGTAGAGGATTTCGCCGGGTCGATCGAAGAATCCCGCGCGCTCGGCGGGTCCGGCGAGGTTCCGCCTTCGCGCGGCGTGACGATCGGCGATCCGGCGCTGCTGATCTACACGTCGGGCACCACCGGCCTGCCCAAGGCGGCGCGGGTGAGCCATCGGCGCGTGCTTAACTGGGCGCTATGGTTCGCGGGCCTCGCGGGGTTCGGCGCCGACGACGTGATGTATGACGCGCTGCCGCTGTTCCACAGCGTGGGCGGCGTGGTGGCGCCCTGCGCCACGCTGGCGGCCGGCGGTTCCGTCCATGTCGCGCGGCGGTTCTCGCTGCGCGATTTCTGGCGAGAGATCGTCGAGACGCGCGCCACCGCGTTCCAATACATCGGCGAATTGTGCCGCCTGCTCGCCGACGCGCCCGACGATCCGTTCGCGGCCCGTCACGAATTGCGGCTGGCGGTCGGCAACGGGCTCGCCGCCGACGTCTGGGAGCGCTTTCGGGCGCGGTTCGCCATTCCCCGCGTGCTGGAATTCTATGCCGCTACCGAGGGCAATTTCTCGCTGTTCAACGTGGAGGGCCGCCCCGGCGCGCTCGGCCGCGTGCCGCCGTTCCTCGCCCATCGGTTTCCCGCCGCGCTCGTGCGCCACGACGAGGCCGAGGGCGCGCCGCTGCGCGGGCCCGACGGCCGCTGCGTCGCCTGCGGGCCGGGCGAACCGGGCGAGGCCATCGGGCGCATCGAGGGGGCGGGCGGCGGCGCGTTCGAGGGCTATGTCGACGCGGCCGCCAGCGACGCCAAGGTCCTGCGCGACGTGTTCGCGGACGGCGACCGCTGGTTTCGCACCGGCGACCTGATGACGCGCGACGCGGACGGGTTCTGGCGCTTCGTCGCGCGCATCGGCGACACGTGGCGCTGGAAGGGCGAGAACGTCTCGGCCGCCGAGGTCGAGGCGGCGCTGCGCGCGTGCCCGGGCGTCGCCGACGCGATCGCCTATGGCGTGGCGGTGACGGGCCAGGACGGCCGCGCCGGCATGGCGGCGCTGGTCGCCGACGAGATCTTCGACGCCGCGACCCTGGCCGCCGCGCTGGCGGCGCGCCTGCCGCCCGCCGCGATGCCGCGCTTCCTGCGGATCGAAAAGGCCTTGGCCGCCACGGCGACCTTCAAGCCGGTGAAGTCGCTCTACGCGCGCGAAGGCTATGCGCCGGGCGTCGCGGACGCGCTTTTCGTGCTGGACACGGCCGCCGGCGCCTATGCGCCGCTCGACGCCGATCGCAGGGCCGCCATCGAGGCGGGTCGCGCCCGCATTTGAGGTTTGCCCGCCGCGCGATCCGGTCTAGGAGGGGCGCCGGCGGCGGGGGCCGCAGGAGACTTTTCGATGCTCGAGACCATGCGCGCCGTGTCGCAAGGCGTCTGGGGACGCCTGCTGCTGGGCGTCATCCTCGTGTTCACGATCGCGAGCTTCGCGGTCTGGGGCATCGGGCCGGTCTTCTCGGGCTTCGGTTCGGGCTCGCTGGCGTCCGTCGGCTCGCGCACGATCACGCCCGCCGACTATAACTTCGCCTATCAGAACCTGCTGGCGCGCGCCCAGCAAAAGCTCGGCAAGGCCATCGACGGCGCACAGGCGCACGCGCTGGGCCTCGACCGGCAGGCGCTCGACGGGCTGGTGTCGGACGCCGCGCTCGACGACGAGGCTTCGCGGCTCGGCATGGCGATCTCCGACGAAACGATCCGCAAGTCGATCATGTCGGACCCCGCCTTCAAGGGGGCGACCGGCGCCTTCGACGCCAACCTGTTCAAGGCGGCCTTGCAGCGCGCGAACCTGTCGGAAGCCTATTTCGTCGCCCAACAGCGCGACTTCTACTTGCGCCGCGAGGTCGAGGCGGCGGTGGTGCAGGGACTTGCGCCGCCCAGGGCCCTGACGGCCGCGCTGTCCGACTTCGCCGGCGCCACGCGCGCGATCGACTTCTACGTCGTGCCCAAGTCGGCCGTCCCCGATCCCGGCGAGCCCTCGGCCAAGGACTTGCAGGCGTTCTACGAGTCGCGCCGCGCGCTCTATGCCGCGCCCGAATATCGCTCGCTTGTGACGCTGGCGGTGACGCCCGCCATATTGGCCGACCCATCCAAGATCGACGACGCGGCCGCCCGCAAGCTCTACGACCAAGTGAAGGCGCAGCGCTATTCGGCGCCCGAGACGCGCGATCTGGCGCAGATCAAGTTTCCCGACGAAGCGTCGGCCAAGGCGGCCAAGGCCAAGCTCGACGGCGGCGAGACCTTCGACGCGCTCGCGGCCGAAATGAAGCTGAAGCCCGCCGACGTCGATCTCGGATCGGTCCGCAAGGACCAGGTGTTCGACAAGGCGGTCGCCGACGCCGCCTTCGCGTTGAAGGCGGGCGAGGTGTCCACGCCGGTCAAGGGCGCGTTCGGCTGGTTCCTCGTCACGGCGCGCAAGATCGCGCCAGCCAGCGTGAAGCCCTACGAAGCCGTCGCCGCCGACCTCAAGAAAGAGATCGCGACGCAGGACGCCTCCGCCAAGGTGCGCGAGGTCCACGACAAGATCGAGGCCGCGCGCACCGACGGCAAGTCGCTGACCGACGCCGCCAAGGCGGCGGGGCTGGCAGTGAAGATCGTGCCGGCGATCGACGCGCAGGGCCGCGACGAAGCCGGCGTTCCCGTCGCCGGCCTCGTCGAGGCGAGCGCGCTGACCGCGGCGGCCTTCGCCTCGGACGTCGGCGTCGACAACGACACCGTCCCCACCAAGGACGGCGGCTACGTCTGGTTCGAGGTCTCGAAGGTGACCAAGGCGCGCGAGAAGACGCTCGACGAAGTGAAGCCGCTCGTGCTCGCGCAATGGAG
>JAGWKJ010000153.1 GCA_028865375.1 Hyphomicrobiales bacterium
CTTCGGAAATTCGACCGAACGAAGTCGATCCACTGTGATAGACGAATATATCGTGTGCAAATAAATTCACATATCCGGCCGTGGTCGCGCGAAAACAAAAATCATTTTCCTCGCCATATCCGCGGCCGAAGGCCGCTTCGTCGAAATATCCGATCGCGTAGATTGCCGTCGCGTTTATGTACATGCAAAATCCAACCCCAGTCGGCGTCACCGTCGACCGTGCCGCATTCGCCAAGCTCGCATAATGATCAAGAGTGTCGAATGCACACTCGAGATCGAGATCATTGTCGGCGTTCGCAATGGGGTAGCTACAGATCGTGGCATTGTTTGAAAATGGGGTGACCGTTGCGACGTCCGGTCGACTCTGAGCGTGCGCGGTAAGCCGATCAAGCCAATTGTTGTATACGAGCGTATCAGAGTTCAGCAACACCACGTCACGGCCGACTGAGCGCCGCATGGCGAAATTACACGTCTTGACGAATCCGAGATTGTCGTCGTTTTCGTGGTAATCAAACAAATCCAATTTCGCCAAACGCCGAAGCGCGGTGGTCAATTCCTCGTCCGGACTTTTGTCGTTTACGACCGTCAACGAAAAAGGAGTCGCCTGCCGACTGGATAGTACCGAGTATAAAGTCGCCAAAGTGTCGTCCAGCCCTTTATAAACCGGAACGATCACGTCGACACGCGCCGTCGCTTCGTTTCGCTTGCAATTCGCCAGAAAGCGCCATGCGGATGAATCCGGACGTTGCGGACGCGGCGTCAGCGGACCCGACGGATTCGGTTTTCGCAATTCATATATACCAAATGTGAGGTAATGATAGAAGGGGTTTATGCCGAGTTCTACGACATCCGGATTCGACGTCAGATAATAACTTGTCCAAAAATGTCGTGTTGGATTGCGGCCTTCTTTCCAACCGTAGTCGATGTAGTGAAGAAGTGGATTTATGTTTGCAATCTTGACGTCTTGATTGACCGACAAATAGTAAGTTGCGTCGAAATGCGATGCGATGAGTTTTGCAGTTCTGGCACGATCATTCTGATGGGAGAAGATCCCGCCCCTTGGTGCCGGCTCGAAAAAGCCGTCGCCGTTGTGCCTCCCGGCGGAACGGAATGAAAAAAGACCTCTGAACAAGACGCACCTCAAAAACGCAAAGGATACGCGGAGAAAATATCGACGACAAATCGTTTCGTGATCAGAACAATTTAAATGCAGGATACGGCAATCGACCTTCGGAATAACCCGCGATCTCAAAATGCGATTGCGCGCTTTCAGTCGTCTTATTTTTCAGTGCGTCAGCGACGTCTTTGTTCGTTCGCAAATAGAAATCTTCGTCGACTTTTATATGGTAGGGAAGGCGACCTTCTGCATAGCCTGAGGAAATGAAATGGTGTTTTGCTGATTTGATGTGGCCGCTCTCAATTGCCTTCCGCACGTCGTCGTATTTAGAGACATACCAGCGTTCGTCGATCCGCACCGACGACAACGCGGCCGCAAGAACATAATCGAATACAAGCTTCGGAATTATCACGTCAATTTCGTTTTTTTCGTTTTTGTGAGTCGCGATATAGGACGACAAGACTCCGTTTAGCATCGTAATCTCCTTTGAATAATGAATATAGAATATCATTGATTTGCGTTACGTCAAGTTGTCGGAATTGGCCGACGCCATCGCACTTGGACGAGCGGGCTCGCGACACAGGTCGGCGGGACGCCGCCGCCGGCCGCGGACATGCCGCCGGCCGCGGACATATTGAATTTCTCCCATCATGACCTGCCGGTTTGCGGGAACGCCTCCCGGCCCGCGAAGGCCAATTTTCCGACGGGCGGCAGGAGGACTGGGACTCGGACATCAAGCTCGCGAATATGTGCCCTCGAGCAAAGGGCGGGGCGATTGGTTCACGGGCGCCTCGCGGTGCGAGCCGCCGATCTTCCCCGGAGCGTACGCGCCGATCAAACGCGAGACCTCGCTGCGACGATCCCATGGCCAAGCCCATGCCCGCCAAGGACGCGACGCTCGATGGCATCGCCGCGCCCGTCGGCGTGGAGCGGATTGACCCCAGGCCGCGTTCGGGCAAGCAGGAATGGCCGGAGAACCTGTTCAACCGCTTTTCTTGACGCGACGGCGCAGCGCGGCCAGCAGCGCCGCGAAGGCGGGCGAAGGCTGGCGGCGGCTCGGGTAATAGAGGTGAAGGCCAGGCCAGGCGGGGCACCAATCGGCGAGGACGCGTTCGAGCCGGCCCGCCGCGAGGTGCGCGCGCACGCGGTCCTCGGGCGCGTAGGCGAGGCCAAGCCCGTCGATCGCGGCCTCGACGGCGAGCGCGCCGCGATTGACGGCGACGCGGCCCTCGACGCGGACCTTCACCTGCCGGCCGGCCTTCTCGAACTCCCAGGCGTAGTGGGCGCCGAGCGTCGGCAGGCGCAGGTTTATGCAGTCGTGGCGCACGAGATCCTGCGGAACGCGCGGCTTGCCGCGGCGCGCGAAATGATCTGGCGCGCCGACGACCGCGAAACGGACCGGCGGGCCGATGGGCACGGCCACCATGTCCCTCGCCACGTCGTCGCCGAGTCGCACGCCGGCGTCGAAACGGCCCGCCACGAGATCGACGAAGGCGTCCTCGACGCTGAGTTCGACCGAGACGTCGGGATGGTCGCGCAGGAAGTCCTTCAGCGCCGGCCACAGCAGCGTCTCGGCCGCGTGCTGCCCGGCGGTGAGGCGCAGCGCGCCGGCCGGGCGGTCGCGCAGCGCGGTCAGCCGCGCCAGCGTGTCGTCGATCTCCTCGAAGCGCGCGCCGACGCCTTCGATCAGCCGCTCGCCGGCTTCGGTCGTCGCGACGCTGCGCGTCGTGCGCGCGAGCAGGCGCAGGCCGAGCCGCGCTTCGTAGGCGCGCATCCGGTGGCTGAGCGCGGAGGGCGACACGCCGAGCTTGGCGGCGGCGCGCGTGAAGCTGCGCTCGCGCGCGATGGCGAGGAAGGCCAGCAGGTCGTCGGCGTCCGCCGCGCGCATATGTGAGCCCCTTTCATAGACGCATGTCGACTTTACGGGATTGCCGCGGCGCCCGCCAAGGCCCATTTTCCGGCCGACGGCAGGAGGACGGGGACATGGACATCAAGCGCGCGGGCACGCAGCCTTCCAGCAAGGGGCCGGCCGATTGGTTCACGGGCGCGGTGCGGCGCGATCCGCTGTTCGACCCGGCGCCGCCGTCGCGCGTGGCGGCCGCGCTGGTGACGTTCGAGCCCGGCGCTCGCACGAACTGGCATACGCATCCGCTGGGCCAGACGCTCGTCGTGGTCTCGGGCCTCGGCCGCGCGTGCCGCGAGGGCGGAAAGGTCGAGGAGATCCGCGCCGGCGACGTCGTGCGCTTCGCCCCGGGCGAACGGCATTGGCACGGCGCGGGTCCCGCCACCGCGATGAGCCACATCGCGATCCAGGAGGCGCTCGACGGCAAGACGGTCGATTGGTCGGAACCCGTCGCCGACGCGGATTACCTGGGTTGAGGAACTGGGCCGAGGAACGAGACATGAGCGACAGGACCAAGGCGGCCGGAGGCGCCGCGCGACATTCCACGTCGGCGATCCTGGCGCTCGCCTCGGCGAGCTACGGCCTGATCGTTGTCGACGCCTCGATCGTGATCACCGGCTTGCCCAACATCCGCCGCGACCTCGGCTTCACGCCCGAGACGCTGTCTTGGGCGCCCAACGCCTATACGCTGACGTTCGGCGGCTTCATGCTGCTCGCCGCGCGGGCGGGCGACATGTTCGGCGTGCGCCGCACCTATCTGGCCGGCCTCGCGCTGTTCGCGTTCGCCTCGACGCTGGTGGGGCTCGCGCCCGACGCGGCGACGATGGTGGCGGCCCGGGCCCTGCAGGGCCTCGGCGCCGCGACGCTCGCCACGTCCTCGCTGGCGCTGCTGCAACGCGCGTTTCCGCCCGGACCCGCGCGGACCCGCGCGCTCGCGATCTACACGGCGGCGGCCGCGGTGGGCGCCAGTCTCGGCCTCGTCGCGGGCGGGCTGTTCGCCGACTTGCTGTCCTGGCGCGTCGGCTTCCTCGTCAACGCGCCGATCGCGCTCGGGCTGTGGCTCGTCGCGCGCCGCCAAGTCACCGGGAACGTCGCGGGAGGCCAAGTCGCGGCGAACGGCCGCGCGCGCGATCGTCTCGACGTCGCGGGCGCGCTGACCTCGACGTTGGGCATGACGACGCTCGTCTATGCGGCGGTGCGCTCGGCGGAGGCCGGTTGGTCGGACCCGGCGGCGCTCGCCGCGCTCGGCGTTTCGGCGGTGTCGCTCGCCGTCTTCGCGACCATCGAGACCCGCGTCGCCCGGCCGATCATGCCGCCGCGCCTGCTGGCTTCGCTCGAGCGGACGGGCGCCTATGCCGCCCGCATGCTCTATCTCGGCGCGAATTTCGGGTTCTTCTTCTTCTCGACGCAATACATGCAGGTCGGCCTCGGCTACCGGCCGGCCGCGGCGGGTCTCGCCTACCTGCCCGCGATGTTGGTCAACGTCGCGGCGGCGCGCGCCGTGCCCGCGCTGATCCGCCGGCTGGGCAACGGGCGCACGATCGTCGCAGGCTTCGCGCTGAGCGCGTCGGGCATGGCGTGGCTGTCCTGGGCCGGCGCGTCCTCGACCTATCTGGGAGCGCTGCTAGGGCCGACCTTGCTCATCGGCGCCGGCCAAGGCCTCGCCTTCGCGCCGCTGACCTCGGCGGGCATCGCGGGCGTGGCGGACGAGGACGCGGGCGCGGCTTCCGGCCTGCTGAACGCCGCCCACCAACTCGGCGGTTCGCTGGGCATCGGCGCACTGGTGTCGATCGCCGCGCTCGGCGCCGAAGGAACGACCGGGGTCGCCTTCGCGATCGCCCGCCTTCGCACGGCGATGGAGGGCGCGACGGGCTTCGTCCTCGTTGCGGTTCTCGTCGTCGCCGCGACCATCATGCGCAACCCGGCGGCGCGCGACCGCGGACGGCGGACGGCGCCCGCGCTGCCCAGTCCCGCGCCGGTCGGCGCATGACCAGCCTTTCCACCCGTTTCACGAAACAAGGAGCCATCCGATGAAGACCCGCACGCTCGGCAAGAACGGCCTCGAAGTCTCCGCGCTCGGGCTCGGCTGCATGGGAATGAGCTTTTCCTATGCGCCGTTCCCCGAGAAGGCCGACATGGTGAAGCTGATCCGCGACGCGTTCGATCTCGGCGTGACGTTCTTCGACACGGCGGAGGTCTATGGACCGTTCGTCAACGAAGAGCTGGTCGGCGAGGCGCTGGAACCCTTCAAGGGCCGGGCGAAGATCGCCACCAAGTTCGGCTTCCGCATGAAGCCAGACGGCTCGGCCGGCTATGCCGGGCTCGATTCGAGCCCGACGCGCATCCGCGCGGTCGCGGAGGCCTCGCTGAAGCGGCTGCGCGTCGAGGCCATCGACCTGTTCTACCAGCACCGCGTCGATCCGGCCGTGCCGATCGAAGACGTCGCGGGCGCCGTCGGCGACCTCGTGCGCGAGGGCAAGGTGAAGCATTTCGGACTGTCGGAGGCGGGCGCGGGCACGATCCGTCGCGCGCATTCCGTGCATCCGGTGGCGGCGCTGCAAAGCGAATATTCGCTCTGGCATCGCAAGCCCGAGGCGGAGATCATCCCCGCGCTCGAAGAGCTCGGCATCGGCTTCGTGCCGTTCAGCCCGCTCGGCAAGGGCTTCCTCACCGGCAAGATCGACGACAAGACGACCTTCGACAAGTCCGACTTCCGCAACGTGGTCCCGCGCTTCACGCCCGAGGCCCGCAAGGCCAACCAGGCCCTGGTCGATCTGCTGACCAAGGTCGCGGGCGCGAAGAAGGCGACCCCGGCGCAGGTCGCGCTGGCTTGGCTGCTGGCGCAGAAACCGTGGATCGTGCCGATCCCGGGCACCACGAAGCTGTCGCGGCTCGAGGAGAACATCGGCGCGACGACGCTCACGCTCGACGCGAAGGACCTGAAGGAGATCGACGAGGCCGCGGCGATGATCCAGATCCAAGGCGACCGCTATCCCGCCCACCTGCAGAAGCTCGTCGGACGTTGAACGCAATTCGCCGCTAGAAGCCTCTGTGGAGGGACGAG
>JAGWKJ010000003.1 GCA_028865375.1 Hyphomicrobiales bacterium
CGGCCGCGCGCCTCGGGCGCCATGCCCGCGACCAGCCGCGCGCGCGCCGCGGCGCCGGGCGACGCGCCAAACACGTGCAGGCCGTCCGCGACGCGCGTTTCCTTGACGTCGCAGACGAAAGAATCGAGTCGCGCCAACGCTTCGCGCTCGCCCATGTCGGCGGTGACGCCGCAATCCGCCGCCACGCCCTGCGCGTCGGCCTGCGCGAGGATGTCGCCCGCCAGCCGGCGGGCGCGCGCGGGATCGAGCGCCAGCGCGCCTGCATATTCGTCGAGCGCCGTCTCGAGCGCGGCGACCGCGCCGTGCGCGCCGGCGGCGACGAGCGGCGGCGTCAGGTGCGAGACGATCACCGCGCAGGCGCGGCGCTTGGCCTGCGCGGCCTCGCCGGGATTGTTGACGATGAAGGGATGGATCAGCGGGACGGGGCCGAGCAAGGCCTCGGTGGCGCTTTCCTCGTCGAGCGCGACCGCCTTGCCGGGCAGCCATTCGAGCGCGCCATGGGCGCCGCAATGCACGATGGCGTCCACCTTGCGGACATGCCGCAGCCAGAGGTGGAACGCGACATAGGCGTGGGAGGGCGGCAAGCTCGCATCGTGCCATTGGCCGCGCCGTTGCGCCGGATCGCCCCGATCGGGCGCCGCGGCGATCACCACGGCGCCGTCGTCGACGAACCGAAAGCGAAACGCGCCTTCGGTCACGTGCGGGTCGTCGGCCGGATCGCCCCAGCGTTCCCCGATCTTGCCGCGCAGGCCCGGCGGCAGCGCGGCGAACGACGCGTCGTAGTCGGCGAGCGGAAGCGCGGAAGCGGCGCCGCCTTCGAGATCGCTCGCGAGCGCGGCGCCGTCACGCTCCGCTCCGCAGGAATAGCCCTCGGCCTTCAGGCGCGCGAGGATCGCCGCCGCGCTCGCCGGCGCGTCGAGGCCGATGGCGTAGCCGAGCCGTCCGCCCTTGGCGGGATAGTCCGGCAGAAGCAGCGCGATCCGGCGTTCGCGACGCGGCTTGCGCGCCAGCCGCGCCCAAGCGGCGGCGAGGTCGGCGACGAAGGCGATCCGCGACGGTTCGGGCGCGAGCCGCATCGGGGCGTATTCGAGCGCCTCGTCGCGCGCCTCGGGCGCCTTGAAGGCCACCGCGCGCGTGAAGACGCGGCCGTCGATCTCGGGCGCGGCGACGTGCATCGCCACGTCGACCGGCCCCAGCCCGCGCGGGTCGGCGGCCCAGGCCGCGCGCGTCGAGGTCGCGAAGGCGACCTGCAACACAGGCGCGTCGGCGGCGTCGAGCGCACGCGCGCCGTCGTCGAGCGGGGCGGAAAACGCCGTCGCGTTCACCACCACGTCGGGCCTGCGGCGCGCGATCTCGGCGCGCAGGAGCGCGACGGCCTCGGGCTCGCGCAGGCTGGCGACGAAGAAGGTCTCGACCGAAAGGCCGCGCGCGCGGAGCGCTTCGGCGAGCGCGACCACGGGCGCCGCGTCGTCGCTCAGCGCCTGCGCGCGGTAGAACGTGACCAACGCGTGCGGCGCGCCCGGCGGCGCATCGCGACGGGCGGGCGCGAAGGCGCCGGCGCGCGGCGCTTCCGTTTGCGCCGCCGCGTCGAGATCGAGCCCGGCGCGGCGGCCCAACAGCCGCAGCGCCTCGCCGATCGGCCCCGGCCCGCCGGCGCGGAACAGGCGCCAGATGGCGCGCAGGTCCTCGGGCGGCAGCGTCGAGGCGGCGTCCAGCCGCGGATCGGCGAAATCGTCGCCCGGCACGATGGCAAGCGCGATGTCGCGCTCGCGGGCTAGCCGCGCCAGCTCGTCGACGCCATAGGGCCAATAATCCTTGCCGCCGAGCGCGCGCACCAGCACGCCGCGCGCATTGGCGCAAACGCGCTCGACGTGGAGATCGATCGAATAGGGGTGCCGCAGCGAGGCCAGGTTGGCCAACCGCAGCGTCGCGGGCGCGATGTCGCGCGCGGCCGACGCGAGGCAGGCGAGGTCCGAATCCGAAAACGACAGCGCCACGAGATCGGCCGGCGTCTGCCCGAGGTCGACCGCGGGCGCGGCCTCGTCGAGGCTCCGTTCCTCGGTCCGCAGCAGGTGCATCGGCTCAGCCGCGCACGTCGGCTTCGAGCGCGGCGCGGTCGAAGCCCGCGCGCGCGATCACCACCAGGCGGCCGCCGCGGTCCTCCCCGTCGCGCCATGCGCGGTCGTAATGGTGCGAGAAGCGCCGGCCGACGCCCTGCACGAGCAGGCGCATCGGTTTGCCTTCGACCGCGAGGAACCCCTTCATGCGCAGCACGTCGCGGCGCCCGGCGACGTCGGCGAGGCGCTTGGCCTCCGCGGCCGGGTCGGCGACCGCGGGCAGGTCCACCACGATTGTGTCGAAATCGTCGTGCTCGTGGTCGTCGAGGCCGTCGTGGTGCGAGGGCCGGGCGGCGAGATCGTCCTCCGCGCGGGCGGCGACGCCGAGCAGCACGTCGACTGGCAGACGCCCGTCGCGCGCGCGCAGGGTCCGCACCGGCCGCGGCGAGCCCCCGGCGATCTCCGCCTCGACGCGGGCGAGCGCCGCCGCGTCCACGAGGTCGGTCTTGTTGAGCACGACGAGGTCGGCGCAGGCGACCTGGTCGGTGAACACTTCCTCGAGCGGGTTGTCGTGCCCCACCGACGGGTCCGCCGCGCGCTGCGCGGCGAGCGCGGCGGGGTCGTCGGCGAAACGGCCGGCCGCGACGGCGGCGGCATCGACCACCGCGATCACGCCGTCCACCGTCAGGCGCCGCCGTACGTCGGGCCAGTCGAACGCCTTCACCAGCGGCTTGGGCAGCGCGAGACCCGACGTCTCGACGATGATGTGGTCGGGCGGCGGGTCGCGCGCGAGCAGCGCGTCGATGGCGGGCACGAAATCGTCGGCGACCGTGCAGCACAGGCAGCCGTTCGACAGTTCCACGATGGCGTCGGGCCGGCAGGCCGGCGCGTCGCACGATTTCAGGATGTCGCCGTCCACGCCGAGGTCGCCGAACTCGTTGACGATCAGCGCGAGCCGCCGCCCGCCGGCGTTTTCGATGGCGTGGCGGATCAGCGTCGTCTTGCCGGCGCCGAGAAAGCCGGTGACGATGGTGACCGGCACCTTCGCCGGCGGTTGCGATGACGCGCTCATTGGGCGGCCTCCTTGCGGGTGAACGGGGGAATGCGCGCGACGACGCCGCGCTTCAGCGCCTCGGGGCGCTCTTTCCAGGGGATGATGCCTTCGGTCGCGTCCGCGTAGGTCCGCGCGCAGACGAGAACGTCGGCAGCGGCGTCGGGACCGAAGTCGCCATAGACATAAGTCCATTTGCCCCGCGCGGAGAACGCGATCGTGCACGGCCGCTTGCAAACGCTGAGGCAATCGACGCGCGCGATCTCGATCCCGTCCGTCGCGACGGATTCCAGCGCGGCGGCGAGCCTCGCGCCGGGGCGGCCTTCGCGCGGCTCTGCCGGGTCGCCCGCCGCGCGGCAGGAGACGCACACGTCGATGCGCATCGGCGCGTCGGTCTTTGGTCCGTGCAAAGACGCCTCCGGGCCGCTTGCGGCCGGGGCGCGACGGGGACGTCCGCGCGGCAAAGGCCGCGCCGAACCCGCCGGTGCGCCCCGCCCGGCGGTCGTCCATTGGAACCGGCAGGTCTCCTGGCTCCCGGGTCTGCGTTCGCCGCCGCCTTCCCGGGCCTTCGTCCCAGTGGCGATTGGCGGCGAACTCGCCGGTCACAGTTGCGGGGGCAGCCGCGGCATCGCACCGCGTTCCCTTCTTGCGCCGACCGTCTCCGGCCGGACCGCGTTCCAAGCCTCGGCTTAGAGGGCGCCGCTGGCGCGGTCAACGGATGTGCGGGATCGACCGACCGTCCCATCGGCGTTGAACCCGGACCCCGCCTTGCCCGCGCCGCCCCGCCCGCCTAAAAGGCCGGCGATCCGTCGGAAACCTGTCATGGCCTCGCTGCCCGCACACCTCGCCCGCCTAGAAGCGGAATCAATTTACATTATTCGCGAGGTAGTTGCCGAGTTGGACAAACCAGTTCTGCTATATTCGATCGGCAAGGACAGCGCGGTGTTGCTGCATCTCGCCCTCAAGGCGTTTGCGCCGGGCAAGCTGCCGTTTCCGCTCCTGCACGTCGATACGACGTGGAAGTTCAAGGAGATGATCGTGTTTCGCGACGCCACTGCGGCTCGCCTCGGCCTCGACCTGAAGGTCCATGTCAACCAAGACGGCGTGGCGCGAGGCGTGTCGCCCTTCGCGTCCGGCTCCGCCCTGCACACGCAGGTGATGAAAACCGAGGCCTTGCGCCAAGCGATGGAACTGGGTCGCTATGACGCCGCCTTCGGCGGGGCGCGGCGCGATGAAGAGAAAAGCCGCGCCAAGGAGCGCATCGTCTCCCATCGCACCGCCTCCCATGGGTGGGAACCGCGCCACCAGCGGCCCGAGCTGTGGCGTTTGTTCAACATGCGTCTGAAGCCCGGCGAATCCTTCCGGGTGTTTCCGCTTTCGAACTGGACCGAGCTCGACGTCTGGGACTACGTGCGCGCCGAGGCGATCCCGGTCGTGCCGCTCTATTTCGCCAAGGAGCGCCCCGTGGTGCGGCGCGGCGGCACGTGGATCATGGTCGACGACGAACGGATGCCGCTGGAACCCGGCGAGCGTCCCGAGATGCGCCGCGTCCGGTTCCGCACGCTCGGCTGCTATCCGCTGACCGGCGCCATCGAGTCGGACGCCGCCACCGTCGACGAAGTGATCGCCGAGATGCGCGCCTCGCGCACGTCGGAACGCGAAGGCCGCCTGATCGACCACGACGAGCGCGGCTCGATGGAAAAGAAGAAGCGCGAAGGATATTTCTGATGGACGCTTCCGACCGCGCCTCCCTGCCCGCGCTGACCTTCATCACCTGCGGATCGGTCGACGACGGCAAGTCGACCCTGATCGGCCGCCTGCTGCACGAGCGCGGCCTGATCCTCGACGACCAAGCCTCCGCGCTGGCGCGCGATTCCAAGCGCCACGGCACGGTGGGCGAGGAGATCGACTACGCGCTGCTGGTCGACGGACTGGAGGCCGAGCGCGAGCAGGGCATCACCATCGACGTCGCGTGGCGCTATTTCTCGACGCCGCGCCGCGCCTTCGTGGTCGCCGACACGCCGGGCCACGAGCAATATACGCGCAACATGGCGACCGGCGCCTCGAACGCCGACTTCGCGGTGCTGCTGGTGGACGCGCGCAAGGGTCTGCTGACGCAGACGCGGCGCCACGCCTATATCGTGTCGCTGCTGGGCGTCCGCCACGTCGCGCTTGCCGTCAACAAGATCGACCTCGTGGACTTCGACGAGGCGACCTACCGCCGGATCGTCGCCGATTTCGCGGCCTTCGCGGCGCCGCTCGGGTTCGCGAGCGTGACGCCGGTCCCGATCTCGGCGCGCTTCGGCGACAACGTCGCGGCGCGGTCGGCGCGCCTCGCCTGGCACGACGGGCCGACGCTGCTCGAAGTGCTGGAGGCCGCCGACGCCTCGCCGGCGCCCGACGGCGTCGCGTTCCGCCTGCCGGTGCAATGGGTGAACCGCCCGCACCTCGATTTTCGAGGCTATTGCGGCACGGTCGCCGCCGGCGACGTCGCGGTCGGCGACGAAGTCGCGGTGGCGGCGTCCGGCAAGACCTCGCGCGTCGCGTCGATCCTCGTCGCCGACCGCGAGGCCAAGCGCGCGACGGCGGGCGACGCCGTGACGCTGACGCTCGCCGACGAGATCGACGTCGCGCGCGGCGACGTGCTGGCCGACCCGAAAGACCGCCCGCAGGTCGCCGACCAGTTCGCCGCCCACCTGATCTGGATGGACGAACGTCCCCTGCTGCCCGGCCGCGCCTATTGGCTGAAATGCGGTGCGCGCGCCCTGCCCGCGACCGTCACCGACCTGAAGCACCGCGTCGACGTCAACACGCTCGACCGCCATGCCGCCAAGACCCTGGCGTTGAACGAGATCGGCGTCGTCAACGTCTCCACCGCCCAGCCGCTCGCATTCGACGCCTATGCGCGCAACCGGGCGACGGGCGCCTTCGTGCTGATCGACCGCGAGACCGACGCCACCGCGGCCGCCGGGCTGATCGACTTCCCGCTGCGCCGTGCCACCAACGTGCACCGCCAGGCGCTGGCGGTGACTCGCGAGGCGCGCGCCGCCGCCAAGCGGCAGAAGCCGGCGGTGCTGTGGTTCACCGGCCTGTCGGGCGCCGGCAAGTCGACCATCGCCAATCTCGTCGAGACGAAGCTCTCGGCGCGCGGCGCCCATACGATCCTGCTCGACGGCGACAACGTGCGCCACGGCCTCAACCGCGACCTCGGTTTCACCGACGCCGACCGGGTCGAGAACGTGCGCCGCGTCGCGGAAGTTTCGCGGCTGATGACCGACGCCGGCTTGATCGTGCTCTGCTCTTTCATCTCGCCCTTCCGCGCCGAGCGCGCGCTGGCGCGGGAAACGGCGGCGCCGGGCGAGTTCGTGGAGATTCACGTCGAGGCCCCGCTCGACGTCGTGATCGGCCGCGACCCGAAAGGGCTCTATCGCAAGGCGCTCAAGGGCGAGATCAAGAACTTCACCGGCATCGACCAGCCCTATGAGCCGCCGGCCGATCCCGAGCTTGCGCTCGACACGACGGCGGCCGACGCCGAGGCGTTGGCCGACCGCGTGATTGCGCTGCTGGAGGAACGCGGCCATATCGAGCGCCTCTGAGGGGGCGCGGATGAACCTGCTGTTGATCGGCTCGGGCGGGCGCGAACACGCGTTGGCGATGCACCTCGCGCGTTCGCCGACGGTGGAGCGCCTCTATGCCGCGCCAGGCAATTCCGGCACCGCCGCGGTCGCCGAGAACGTCGCGCTCGACGCCGCCGACCATGCCGCGGTGATCGCGTTCTGCGCGCGCGCGCGCATCGGACTCGTCGTCGTGGGGCCGGAGACGCCGCTGGTGGCTGGCCTCGTCGACGCGCTGGCGGCGGCCGGCGTGCCCGCCTTCGGGCCCACCGCGGCCGCCGCGCGGCTCGAAGGCTCGAAAGCCTTCGCCAAGGAATTCTGCGCCGAGTTCGGCATTCCCACCGCCGCTTTCTCCGTGTTCGACGACGAGGCCGCGGCGCTCGCTCATCTGGCGGCGGGAATCGGCCCCATCGTCGTCAAGGCCGACGGACTGGCCGCCGGCAAGGGCGTCGTGGTCGCCCGGACGCGCGAGGAAGCCGCCGATGCGGTGCGGGCGATGTTCGCCGGCACGTTCGGCGCGGCGGGCGCCCGCGTCGTGCTCGAAGAGACGCTGATGGGCGAAGAGGCCTCGTTCTTCGCGCTGTGCGACGGGGAACGCGCGGCGGCGCTCGGCGGCGCACAGGACCACAAGCGGGTCGGCGAGGGCGACACGGGCCCCAACACGGGGGGCATGGGCGCCTATTCGCCGGCGCCGGCGCTGACGCCCACGCTGCAGGAGCGCGTCATGCGCGAGATCGTCCACCCGACGGTGGCGGGCATGAAGGCGCGCGGCGCGCCGTTCCGCGGCGTGCTGTTCGTCGGCCTGATGCTGACCGCCGAGGGGCCCGAAGTGATCGAGTTCAACGTGCGGTTCGGCGATCCCGAGACGCAGGCGCTGATGCCCCGCCTCGCCGAGGACCTGCTGCCCTGGTTGATCGCCTGCGCGGAGGGCCGCTTGCCGGAAGGCGCGCCCAGGATGAAATCGTCCGCGGCGCTCACAGTCGTCGTCGCCGCGCGCGGCTATCCCGAGGCGCCGAAGAAAGGCGGCGCAATCCGCGGTCTTGAGAGCGCTGCTTCCATCGAGGGCGTCGAGATCGTCCACGCCGGCGCCAAGGTCGAGAACGGCGCGATCCTCGCCGACGGCGGCCGCGTGCTGTGCGTCACGGGAACCGGCGCTACGTTGCGGGAAGCGCGCGACCGCGCCTATGCCGGCGTCGCGGCGATAGACTATCCGGACGGCTTCCACCGCCGCGACATCGGCTGGCGGGCGCTGAAATGAGCGCCCCCGCGGGCGATTGATTCAGCCCAGCCGCGCGCCGGGAGCGAGCTTCGCCCCGTGCAGGAACTCCTGCGCCGGCATCGCCCCCTTGCCGGCCCGCTGCACCTCGAGGAGCCGCAACGCGCCGCTCCCGCAGGCTACGCGCAAGGTTTCGTCCAGCACGGTGCCGGACGCGTCCTCGCCCTCGCCCTCGGCCGGCGCGGCGCGCAGCGCTTTCACGCGCTCGGGCCCGGCGCCGAGATCGGCCATGAACCAGGCGCCCGGCGCCGGCGACAGGCCGTTGATGGCGCGCGCCACCTCGTGGGCGGGCCGCGACCAGTCGATCCGCGTCTCGTCCTTGGCGATCTTGGCCGCGTAGGTCGCGCCGGCTTCCGCCTGCGGGACGAAGACGAGGTCGTCCGCGGCCAGTCGCGCGACCGCCTCCACCATCAGCGCCGCACCGTCGCGCGACAGCGAAGCCTCTAGGTCGCCCGCGGTCGTGGTCTCGCCGATGGGCGTGCGCGCGCTCAGCGCGACCGGGCCGGTGTCGAGCCCCTCCTCCATGCGCATGACCATCACCCCGGTTTCCGCGTCGCCGGCCATGATCGCGCGTTGGATCGGCGCCGCGCCGCGCCAGCGCGGCAACAGCGAGCCGTGCAGGTTGAGGCAGCCGAGCCGGGGCGCATCGAGCGCCGCACGCGGCAGGATGAGGCCGTAGGCGACCACGATCGCCACGTCGGCGCCCAGTGCGGCGAGATCGGCCTGCTCGCGCGGGTCGCGCAAGGTGGTGGGCGTGCGCACCTCGACGCCAAACTCCTCCGCGACGAGATGGACCGACGTCTTGGTCGGCGCAAGGCCACGTCGGCCGGCGGGCTTGGGCGCGCGCGTGTAGACGGCCGCGATGTCATGCCCGGCGCCGGCGAGCGCGCGCAGGGTCGGCACGGCGAAGGCCGGCGCGCCCATGAAGACGAGGCGCATCGGCTCAGTCGGCGGCGGTGGCGGCCGCCTCCGCCTCGCGCTTGGCCTGCTTCTGGAACTTCTTGACGATCAGCTGGCGCTTCAGCCGCGAGATGTGGTCGACGAACAGCACCCCGTCGAGATGGTCGATTTCGTGCTGGAGCACGGTGGCGAGCAGGCCGTCGGCCTCGATCTCGCGCGCCGCGCCGTCGCGGTCGAGATAGGCGACGCGCACGCGCGCCGGCCGCTCGACCTCCTCGTAATGGTCGGGGATCGACAGGCAGCCTTCCTCGTAGCTCGACATCTCCGCCGACGCCTCGAGGATGCGCGGATTGGCCAGCGTCATCGGCGCCTTGGGTTCGTCCTTGCGCGCGGGATCGACCACGATCACGCGCGTCGCCTCGCCGATCTGGATCGCCGCCAAGCCGACGCCCGGCGCCGCGTACATCGTCTCCAGCATGTCGTCCATCAGCGCGCGCACGTGGGCGTCGACCTTGGCGACGGGCGCGCTTTTGGCCCGCAGCCGCGGGTCGGGCAAGGTGAGGATGGGGCGAACGGCCATGGCGTTTTCCGCGGTCGCGGCCGAGATAGGGTAGGCGACGCCGGTGGTCAACGAGGGACGGGGGGCAATGCGGCACCGAGGGCGTGTGTCCCTCACCCCGCCGCTTCGCGGCGACCCTCTCCCGGAGGGAGTGGGTGGGTCGGAGGCCCGGATAAGGGGTGTTGCGTTCGGTCGAAGGACCGGACGGCGGCATGCTCCTGGAAGCGGCTTGGACGCGCTTGTTGAAACCCATCCGCCTCCGTTCGATTTTCGTTCTCGCATCGCCGCAAATCGTCTAGCCTCGCGCCATGAACGCGATCCTGTTCCGCATCGGCGGCCTCGTCGTCACGCTTGAAGCGGCAGCCGTCGCCGCCGCCGCGTCGGCGCTTTTGCTGCTCGCCTTCGTGGCGTGGCGTGTGGCGCGCGCCGAGCGCGCCCGACGCGAAGAGGCCGAACGCGCGGCCGAGCGCCAGCGCGAGTTCGACCTCCGCATCCGCGAACTCGCCAACGCCAATGCCGAGCTTTCGGGCCGGCTGGCGGCGGTGGCGAGCAACGCCGGCCAGCGCGAGGCGGATCTGTCGCGCACGCTCGCCGAGCGGCTCGACGCGCTCGGCTTCCGCGTCGGGCAGGGCCTCGAATCGGGCGCTCGCGCCACCAACGAGAGCCTCGGCAAGCTCAACGAAAGGCTGGCGGTGATCGACGCCGCCCAGACCAAGCTCAACGAGATCACCGGCCAAGTCGGCTCGCTGAAGGAGATCCTCTCCAACAAGCAGCAGCGCGGCGCGTTCGGTCAGGTGCGCATGGAGGCGATCGTGCGTGACGGCCTGCCGCCCGACGCCTACGATTTCCAGTTCACCCTGCGCACGGGCGCAAGGCCCGATTGCGTCGTGCGCCTGCCCAACGACCCGCGCGTTCTGGCCATCGACTCGAAGTTCCCGCTGGAGGCGTTCTCGGCCTTCCGCGACGCCAAGGACGACGATGCCCGGCGCGCCGCACAGGCCCGCGTGCGCGCCGACCTGCAGCGCCACCTCAAGGCGATCGCGGAGAACTACCTCGTGCCGGGCGAGACACAGGACATCGCGATCCTGTTCCTGCCCTCCGAATCGCTCTACGCCGACCTCGTCGAGGCCTTCGACGACCTCGTGCAGCGCGCCAATCGCGCGCGCGTCGTGATCGTCTCGCCCACGCTGCTGATGCTGGCGATCCAGGTCATCCAATCGCTGATGCGCGACGCCAGGATGCGCGAACAGGCCCATGTCGTGCAGGACGAGGTGCGCAAGCTGTCCGACGACGTGCGCCGGCTCCAGGAGCGCGTGGGCGCGCTCGCCAAGCACTATCGGCTGGGACAGGACGCGCTGGACCAGATCGCCGTCTCGGCGGACAAGATCGTGCGCCGCGCCGAGCGCATCGACCAAGTGGACCTCGAGCCGCCGGTCGCCGCCGTCGAGGCGGTCTCGCCCGCGCTCAAGCTGGCGGCGCGGAACGATTGAGCGGCGGCAGGCAGGCCGCCGCGAAGGCTTGGAACGCGCGCGCGCGATGCGACAGGGCTTGGCCGCCGGCGGCGGGGATGCCGTGCTTTTCCTGCGACGTCATCTCGCCGAAGCCGCGCGAATGGCCGTCGGGCCGGAAGATCGGATCGTAACCGAAACCGAGATCGCCGCACGGGACGGGCAGGATGGTCCCCTCGACGCGGCCCTCGTAGGTCGTCTCTTCTCCTGCCGACGTCACCAGCGCCAGCGTCGCCACGAACGCGGCGCGGCGGCGCGCGTCGGTCGTGGCGGCGCGCGCGGCGAGTTCGCGCTCGATGCGCGCCATCGCGGCGGAGAAATCCTTGCTTGGCCCGGCCCAGCGCGCCGACAAAATGCCCGGCGCGCCACCGAGCGCCTCGACGCAAAGCCCCGAATCGTCGGCGAGCGCCGGCCGGCCGGTCGCACGCGCCGCCGCCCGCGCCTTGATGAGCGCGTTCTTGGCGAAGGTCGCGCCGGTTTCGTCGGGCTCGTCGAGACCGAGCTCGGCCGCCGACGTCACCGCGACGCCCCAAGGCGCGAGGAGTTCGGCGAATTCGCGCAACTTGCCTTGGTTGTGGCTCGCCAGCACCAAGTCGGTCAGGTCGGGGAGCATCAGAACGGCTTCACCACGACGAGGATCACGATGCCCACCAGCAGCACGGTCGGGACCTCGTTGAGGATGCGGTAGAACTTGGCGTCGCGCGCGTTGGCGTCGCGCGCGAAGGTCTTCACCGTGCGCGCAAGGTAGCCGTGGACGGCCGACATCAGGACGACCAGCGTCAGCTTGGCGTGAAACCAAGGCGCCAGATAGAAGCCGCCCATCCAGGCCAAGACGGGTCCGGTGATCCAGGCGGCGATCATCGCCGGATTCACGATCAGCCGGAGCAGGCGGCGCTCCATGACCTTGAACGTCTCGGATTGCGGCGAACCGGCCGGCGCATCGCAATGGTAGACGAACAGGCGCGGGAGATAGAGCATTCCCGCCATCCACGCGACGATCGCGATCACGTGGACCGCCTTGATCCAAAGATAGGTCATCGCGCGTTCCCCCGAACGCGGCGGACCAGCCGCTCGACGTGTCCGACGGGCGTCGGCGGCAACACGCCGTGCCCGAGATTGAAGACGTGCGGAGCGCCCGCGACGTCGGCGAGAACGCGGTCCACGCCGGCGTCCAACGCCGCCCCGCCAGCAAGCAGCGCCAACGGGTCGAGATTGCCTTGCGTGACGACCGCGTCCCCGGCGGCGCGGCGGGCGTGCGCGATGTCGACGTCGGTGTCGAGTCCATAGGCGTCGGCGCCAACCTCGCGCATGTAGCGCGCGAGATTGCCGCCGGACGCGCGCGCGAAGGCTATGATCTTGACGTGCGGCGCGCGAGCACGAAGGCCGGCCACCAGCCCCTTGGTCGGCCGAACGCACAGAGCGTCGAAGGCGGCAGGCGGCAGCACGCCCGCCCAAGAGTCGAAGATCTGCACGACGTCCGCGCCCGCGTCGACCTGGGCCGCGAGATGATCGACCGATACGCGCACCAGACGCTCGATCAACGCCGCCACGAAGGCGGGATCGCGATAGGCCGCCAACCGCGCCGGCGCTTGGTCGGGCGTGCCGCGGCCCGCGATCATGTAGCTCGCCACCGTGAACGGTGCGCCGCAAAAGCCGATCAGCGAGGTCTCCGGCCCCAGCGCCGCGCGGACGCGTGCGGCCGCCTCGTAGACCGGCGCGACCACGTCGTTCGCCAAGACATCGCCGAGCTTGGCCAAGTCGCCGGCGCCGTCAAGCGGATCGAGCCGTGGGCCTTCGCCCTCGACGAACGAAACGCTTTGGCCCAGCGCGAGCGGCACGATCAGGATGTCGCTGAACAGGATCGCGGCGTCGAAACCGAAGCGCCGGATCGGTTGCAAGGTCGCTTCAGTTGCCTTGGCAGGCGTGAGGCAGAAATCGAGGAAGTCGCGCGCCGTGGCGCGCAACGCAAGATATTCGGGCAGATAGCGTCCCGCCTGTCGCATCATCCAGATCGGCGGTCGCGCGGCCACGTGGCCGTCGAGCGCGGCACGGAGCGCATTGGGCGCGATTCGCGGCGAGCGTTGCGGGGAGAGAGTCAAAACAAATTTCTCGTATCCGAGAATTGGGATGTCTGTTGGACCGTGGACAAGCGCTTATGCGCGACTTTGCCGGCACGGTCCACAGGGAGCGGTTGTCGCAGGTGCGCGGGGTGAAACGAAACCATTGACAATTACAAAGAGGTGACGAGCTGGAATTGATGCGAGCCCGGTCGTCCACAGGGCGCTCGACGAGTCGACGGGCGCGTTCACGGGTTCGGCGCTGTGGACGCGAGAGGCGACTTGTCCCGTGGTCGGGCGCGGCGGTCCGACTTATCCCCGCGATTGGACCTTCGTCCACAGCGCGATACACAGGGCGGGGAGGCGCCATGACGCGCGGATCGTTCCACCTCCATCTGGTTTCCGACGCCACCGGCGAGACGCTGATCGCAATCGGTCGCGCGGCGGCGGCGCAATACCAGGGGCTGGCGGCGGTCGAGCACGTCTATCCCTTGGTGCGCACGGCCGCCCAGGTCGGCAAGATCGTCGGCGAGATCGCCGCCGCTCCGGGCATGGTGCTGTTCACGCTGGTCGACGAGGCGCTCGCCAAGGCGCTGCAGGAGGGTTGTTCCGCGCTCGGCCTGCCGTGCCTGTCGGTGCTGAGCCCGATCCTCGATTTCTTCCACGCCTATCTGCGCGCCGACGCCACGCACCGGCCCGGCGCCCAGCATGCGCTGAACGCCGACTATTTCCGACGCATCGACGCGCTCAATTTCACGATGATCCATGACGACGGGCAGCAGCCCGAGCACTTGGAACAGGCCGACGTCGTGTTGGTGGGCGTCAGCCGCACCTCGAAGACGCCCACCAGCATCTACCTCGCCAATCGCGGCGTGCGCGCCGCCAACGTACCGTTGGTTCCCGGCGTGCCGCCGCCGCACGGGTTGGAGTCCGCCAAGCGACCGTTGTTCGTGGGGCTTTACGCGTCTCCCGAACGGATCGTGCAGATCCGCCAGAACCGCCTGCTGGCGCTCAACGCCGATCACGAGACGCCCTATGTCGACCGGTCCGCGGTGGCCGAGGAGGTGGCGTGGTCGAGACGCCTGTTCGTCGAACGCGGGATGCCCGCCATCGACGTCACGCGCCGCTCGATCGAGGAGACGGCGGCCGCGGTGCTCGACCTGTTGAAGGCGCACCGGGCGCAAGCGCCCGCCGCCGGCTGACGGCGCCGCGATGCTGGTCGTCGGTCTCACCGGGGGCATCGGTTCGGGCAAATCGACGTTTGCCGCGATGTTGGCGGCCGAGGGCGCGCTGGTGCAGGACGCCGACAAGGTGGTGGCGGACCTCTATGCCGGCGAAGCCGCGTGCGCGGTCGAAGCCGCGTTTCCCGGCGTCGTCGAAGACGGCGTCGTGCGCCGCGACCTGTTGGCGCCCCGCGTGTTCGGCGATCCCGAGGCGCTGGGGCGGCTGGAAGCGATCGTGCATCCGCTGGTGCGACGCGAGCGCGAGCGATTCCTCGACGAGGCGCGCGCCCGCGGCGCGGACGTCGCGGTGCTGGAAATCCCGTTGCTGTTCGAGACCGGCGCGGAGGCCGAGGTCGACGCGACGGTCGTCGTCAGCGTTCCCGCCGCCGTGCAGCGCGCGCGCGCCTTGGCGAGGCCGGGCATGTCGCCCGAGCGGCTCGACGGCATCCTGGCGCGGCAATGGTCGGACGCTGCCCGGCGCGCCAAGGCGGATTTCACGGTGGACAGCGACGGCCCGCTCGAGGAAACGCGGTTGAAGGCGCGCGCCTTGATGGGCAAGCTGCGGGCGCTGAAACCGCGGGACCGCGACCATGCGTGAAATCGTGCTCGACACCGAGACGACCGGCCTCGACCCTGCGTCGGGCGACCGGGTGGTGGAGATCGGCTGCGTCGAACTCGAGAACCGGATCGCGACCGGGCGGACCTATCACGTCTATCTCGATCCCGAGCGGGACATGCCCGACGAGGCGTTTCGCGTCCACGGCTTGTCGCGGGCGTTCCTCGCCGACAAGCCGAAATTCGCGACGATCGTCGACGAATTCCTGGCCTTCCTCGCCGATTCGCCGCTGGTCATCCACAACGCCTCGTTCGACGCCAAGTTCCTCGACGCCGAGCTGGTGAAGATCGGCCGTGAGGGCCTGCCGCGCGGACGGCTGGTCGACACGCTGACGCTGGCCGGCCGCCTGCATCCGGGGCAGCGCAATTCGCTCGACGCGCTGTGCGCGCGCTACGGCATCGACGCCTCGCGCCGCACGCGGCACGGCGCCTTGCTCGACGCCGAATTGCTGGCGGAAGTCTATGCCGAACTCACCGGCGGCAAGCAGACGTCGCTGGGGCTGGCCGACGCCGGCGACGCGCGCGCCTTGGATTTGTCCGGCGTCGCCGCGGCGGGCGGCGCGGTGGTCGCCTTGACGCCGTCGGACGCGGACCTCGCGCGTCATTCCGCGTTCGTCGACGCGTTGGGGTCGAGCGCGCTGTGGCGGCGCTACGGCGAGCGGTGAGCGGGGCGCCGGCCGGCTCGCGGGCGGCGGCGATGGGCGCGAACCGCCGCCGACATCGCACGTAAACCACCGCCGTCTTTGCGAGCGCAGCGAAGCAATCCAGACTCTCGATAAGGCCCGCCCTATGGCGCGGGGTCGCTGGATTGCTTCGTCGCTGACGCTCCTCGCAAAGACGGCGAGGGCGCGGGACGCGGACGGAGTGTGCGGGCAAGCCACGGCGATTCCGCGCGACGGCGGCAGCAAGAGGCCGTGCACGGGCGAAGTGCGGCGCCGTCGCCCTTGTCAGGCACCGTCGCCTCGATTAGGGAGAAGTCCCGCCTGAAGGACCGCTGCGCCATGCGCCGGTCCGCGCGCCGCCCGGCGCGACCAATCCAGCGCCAATTGGCGCGGCCGCCCGGCCGCCGCCGGCCAGGACAAAACCATGTCAGAGATCAAGCTCCAGGACCTCAAGGCCAAGTCGCCGACCGAATTGCTCGCCTTCGCGGAGGAGCACGAGGTCGAGAACGCCTCGACCATGCGCAAACAGGAGCTGATGTTCGCGATCCTGAAGCAGCTCGCGATATCGGACATCGAGATCATCGGCGAAGGCGTCGTGGAAGTGCTGCCCGACGGCTTCGGCTATCTGCGCTCGCCCGACGCCAATTACCTCGCCGGTCCCGACGACATCTACGTCTCGCCCTCCCAGATCCGCCGCTTCGGCGTGCGCACCGGCGACACGGTCGAGGGCCAGATCCGCGGCCCCAAGGACGGCGAGCGCTATTTCGCGCTGATGAAGGTGACGAAGATCAACTTCGAGGACCCCGACAAGGTCCGCCACCGCGTCCATTTCGACAACCTCACGCCACTCTATCCCAACCAGCGGCTGAAGCTCGAGGTCGAGGACCCGACTCGCAAGGACTTTTCGTCGCGCGTGATCGACATCGTGGCGCCCGTCGGCAAGGGCCAGCGCGCGCTGATCGTCGCGCCGCCGCGCACCGGCAAGACCGTGCTTCTCCAGAACATCGCGCAGTCGATCACCTCGAACCATCCCGAGTGCTACCTGATCGTGCTGCTGATCGACGAGCGGCCCGAGGAAGTCACCGACATGCAGCGCTCGGTCAAGGGCGAGGTCGTGTCCTCGACCTTCGACGAGCCCGCCACGCGCCATGTGCAAGTGTCGGAAATGGTGATCGAAAAGGCCAAGCGCCTCGTCGAGCACGGGCGCGACGTCGTGATCCTGCTCGATTCGATCACCCGCCTCGGCCGCGCCTACAACACGACCGTGCCCTCGTCGGGCAAGGTGCTCACCGGCGGCGTCGACGCCAACGCGTTGCAACGGCCCAAGCGCTTTTTCGGCGCCGCGCGCAACATCGAGGAAGGCGGATCGCTGACGATCATCGCCACTGCGCTGATCGACACCGGCTCGAAGATGGACGAGGTGATCTTCGAGGAGTTCAAGGGCACCGGCAATTCCGAGATCATCCTCGACCGCAAGGTGTCCGACAAGCGCGTGTTCCCGTCGATCGACATCACGCGCTCGGGCACCCGCAAGGAAGAGCTGCTCGTGCCCGCCGACATCCTCAAGAAGATGTATATCCTGCGGCGCATCCTCAACCCGATGGGCACCGTCGACGCCATCGAGTTCCTGCTCGGCAAGCTGCGCGACACCAAGAGCAATTCCGGCTTCTTCGATTCGATGAACACCTGACGGGTTCAGCCGCGCGCCAAGGCCACCGACAGCGCCGCGGCGTCGCGGATCGGCGGACCGCAGGTCGAGGCCTCGCAGACGAAGGCGGTGGCGATTCCGCCCGCCGCGCGAGCTTGGGCCGCCGCCAAATGATCGGTGCCGAGCGCGGACGGCTCGGCGACGACGTGGAACGTCCGGTCGAGCCATGGCGCGGACCGGGCCGCCGCGACCAGCGCGCCGGCGTCGGGCCCCACGATCGCGACCTCGCGCAAGCGAACGGCGAGGTCGATCGCGTTGAGCAAGCCGCAATGCGCGGTCGGCGCCGCGGCGATCGCGGCGCCCGCGGCCTCGATGCGATCGGCGAGCCGGCGCCGCAACGAGACCTCGCCGGTCAGGGCGGCCAAACGCGCCAGCGCTTCGATCGCCAGCGCGTGCGGGTTGGGCGTCGCGTCGTCTTCGGTCGGGGCGAGACGGGCGACCAGGGCGGGCGCGTCCTTGGCCGTCGTCGCATACAGGCCGCTCGGCAGCAGATAAGCGTCGTCAAGCGCATCGAGGAAACGACGCGCGCGCAGGAGATAGGTCGGCGCTTGCGTGGCCTCGAACAAAGTCACCGCGGCGAGCGCCATCGAGGCGTGGTCGCCGGCGAAGCCCGGCTGCACCAGCGCGTCGCCACGCCACGAATGGCCAAGCCGGCCCGACGCGCCGTAGCCCTTGGCGAGGAACAGCGTCAGGCTGCGCGCGAAGGCCGACTCCGCGAGCTTGATCCAACGCGGGCGGTCGAGCGTCATGCCGGCGCGCGCCAGCCCGACGATGGCGAGGCCGTTCCAGTCGGCGAGGGACTTGTCGTCGCGCGCCGGCTTGGACCGCGTCTCGCGATGGGCCAGCAGCGCCGCTCGCGCGGCGGCGAAACCCGCGACGTCGACGTCGGGCGCGTCGAGGCGATTGAGGATGGTGACGGACGACCCGCCGTGGTCGTCGCGCCAATTGCCCGTCGACGTGACGCCATAGGCAGCGGCGAAATCGTCCGCTGTTTCGCCCAGGCCGGCGCGCGTGAGCTCGGCGCGGAGCTCGTCGTCGGTCCAGACGTAGTATTTGCCTTCGACGCCGTCGCTGTCCGCGTCGAGGCTGGAGGCGAAAGCGCCGCCGGGCGCGATCATCTCGCGTTCGAGCCAGCCGACCACGCCCTCGGCGGCTTCGAGAAAGAGCGCCTCGCCGGTCTCGCGATGCGCCAGCGCCAGCCAAGGCAGCAACAGCGCGTTGTCGTAGAGCATCTTTTCGAAATGGGGCGCGAGCCAGCGCTCGTCGACGCTGTAGCGGGCGAAGCCGCCGCCGAGATGATCGCGGATGCCGCCGAGGCACATGCGCCGAAGCGCGAGCAGCGTCGCCTGCGCGAAGGCCGCGTCGCCGGTGCGGCGCCCCGCCCGCCAAAGCGTTTCGAGGATCGGGAAATTCGGGAACTTCGGCGCCCCGCGAAGCCCGCCATGAACGGGATCCATCGCGCCGAGCAGGGTGCGCGCGACATCGTCGGTCCGCGACGGCGACCAAGCGAGGCCCTCCCCTTTCGGTTCGGTCAATGCCTCCATGATCGCCGACACGTTGGTGGCGATCGCATTGGGGTCGGCGCGATAACTCTCGGAGATGGTCGCCAGCACCTGCTTGAACGAGGGCATGCCGTGCCGGGGCGTCGGCGGGAAATAGGTGCCGCCCCAGAACGGCGCGCCGTCGGCGTCGAGGAACATGGTCAGCGGCCAGCCGCCGCGCTGGCCCAGCAGATGCAGCGCCTTCATGTAGAGCTGGTCGACGTCCGGCCGCTCCTCGCGGTCGACCTTGATCGACACGAAATTGAAGTTCATCAACGCCGCCGTATGGGCGTCCTCGAAACTCTCGTGAGCCATGACGTGGCACCAATGGCAGGCGGCATAGCCCACCGATAGAAGGACGGGCACGTTGCGGGCGCGCGCCTCGGCGAAAGCGGCGGGCGACCATTGCCGCCAATGCACCGGATTGTCCCGGTGCTGTCTGAGGTAGGGGCTCTGGGCTTGGGCGAGTTCGTTGGCGGACATCGTGATTCGCTGCGGATCCAAATGGTCTAGGACGATAGCATGGCAAGGACGACGCAGAAGACGGTCGGATCGCGCGACACGATCCATGCGCTTTCGACGGCGCCGTTTCGGTCGGCGGTCGCCGTCGTCCGCGTGTCGGGTCCCGCGACCCGTCGCGTCGTCGATGCCTTGGCGGGACCGTTGCCGGCGCCGCGGCGCGCCGTCCTGCGCCGCATCGTCGACCCCGTCGACGCCGCCTTGATCGACGAGGGGCTCGTCCTCTGGATGCCGGGACCGGCGAGTTTCACCGGCGAGGACATGGCCGAGTTTCACGTCCACGGCGGCATGGCTGTGGTCGCGAGACTGTTGTCGGCCGTCGGCTCGGTTCCGACCTGCCGATCAGCGGAAGCCGGCGAATTCGCGCGCCGCGCTTTCGAGCACGGCAGGCTCGACCTGTCGCGCCTCGAAGGCATCGCCGATCTCGTCGACGCCCACACAGAAGCGCAACGTCGGATGGCGTTGCGCCTGGCCGACGGCGCGGTGGCGCGCGAGGCCGACGCGATCCGCGCCGGCGTGCTCGAAGCGATGGTGCTGGTTGAGGCCGATCTCGACTTCGCCGACGAGGGAGACGTGACCCATGAAACGATCTCCGGTGTCGTCGAGCGGTGCAGCGCATTGCTGGCGAGGCTGGAGGCGGCATTGCAGGGAGCGACGGGTGCAGCGCGTCTGCGCGACGGGCTGACGGTCGCGATCACGGGACCTCCGAACGTCGGAAAATCGACGTTGATCAACGCGTTATCGAGGCGGGAGGTGGCGATCGTGTCACCGCTGCCGGGTACCACGCGTGACAGTCTGGAAGCGTGGATCGACCTCGACGGCCTGCCGGTCTGCCTGATCGACACCGCCGGCCTGCGCGACAGCGACGATCCCATCGAGCGCGAGGGCATACGACGCGCGCGGGCGCGGGCGGAGGCCGCCGATGCGATTCTCGTGCTGTCAGATGGGGATCACAAGGCTGAGGCCTTTGGTGAAGAGGTGCGCGCCATTCGGGTTCGGACCAAATGCGATCTTGGCCTGCCGAGTGGCGGGGACGACACGACTCCGGTGTTGTTGATTTCGGCCCGCTCGGGCTATGGGCTCGACGCTCTCAGGCAGGCATTGGCCGCGAAACTACGCGATGGCCTCGCGGGCGGTGAGACGGCGCTCCTATCTCAGGAGCGGCATCGCTTGGCGTTCCAACGGAGCGCGGAATCGTTAAGGTTAACGATATCGGACCGGACAAGGCCGCTGGAGGTGATCGCCGAGGACTTACGGGTCGTCGCAACGGCGATGGGCCGGGTGACGGGCCGCATTGACGTTGAGGACATCCTCGGCGACATATTTTCGCGGTTTTGCATCGGCAAATAGGTCGCGAGCGGTCCGATGTTTCACGTGAAACACGCGACCGGGGTCGCGGACAGGGTTGAACCGCCAGATCAAGGTTGTTTCACGTGAAACATTCGACTCCAGTTGAAAGCGCGGCCTTCGATGTCGTCGTTATCGGTGCCGGCCACGCGGGCTGCGAGGCCGCGGCCGCAACGGCACGGCTGGGTGCGCGAACGGCGCTACTGACGCAACGCCTTGCGACCATCGGCGCGATGTCCTGCAACCCGGCCATCGGCGGGTTGGGGAAAGGACATCTCGTTCGCGAGATTGATGCGTTCGACGGTCTGATGGGTCGCGTCGGAGACGCGGCGGGTATCCACTATCGCCTGTTGAATCGCAGCAAGGGCCCGGCGGTGCAGGGCCCGCGCGCCCAAGCGGATCGGGCGCTCTACGCCAAAGCGATGCAGGATGCTTTGGCCGCGACAACGGGGCTTGCGATCATCGAGGGCGAGGCGATCGATCTTGAAATCGACAATGGCGTGCTGGTCGCAGTCCTTACCGCCGCCGGTCAGCGGCTGTCCTGCGGCGCAGCGATACTCACGACCGGCACGTTCCTGCGCGGACTCATCCACGTCGGCGACGAGCGCCTTGCCGCCGGGCGGATTGGTGACACGCCCTCGATACCCTTGGCGCAGCGGATCGAGGACGCAGGGTTTCGCCTTGGCCGCCTCAAGACGGGGACGCCGCCAAGGCTTTTGGCCTCTTCGATCGACTTTGACGCTTTGGAGGCACAAGCCGGCGACGAGACGCCCGAGCCGCTGTCGTTTCTCACGACCCGCATCGAACGACGGCAAGTAGCCTGTCACGTCACGCGCACGACGGAGGCTGGTCACGACATCATTCGCGCGGCATTTGCGCGCGCGCCGATCTTCAACGGTTCCATCGCCGGGCGTGGCCCGCGCTATTGTCCGTCGATCGAAGACAAGGTGAGTCGGTTTCCGGACCGAGCCGGACACCAGATCTTCCTCGAACCGGAGGGTCTCGACGATCCATGGATTTATCCCAATGGAATCTCGACGTCGCTGCCGCGCGACGTGCAGGACGCCTTCATCCGGACCATCCCCGGGCTGGAGCGCGCGAAAATCGCGCGCCATGGCTATGCGATCGAATATGATTACGTCGATCCGCGCGAACTCGGGCCCACGCTCCAGACCAAGCGCGTCGCCGGATTGTTCCTGGCCGGACAGATCAACGGGACCACGGGCTACGAAGAGGCCGCGGCGCAGGGCCTGATCGCGGGCCTCAACGCGGCGGCATTGGTCGGCAAGTCGAGGGAGATCGTTTTCGACCGGGCGGATTCGTATCTCGGCGTGCTGGTCGACGATCTGGTGACGCGGGGCGTCAGCGAGCCTTATCGAATGTTCACGTCGCGGGCCGAATACCGCCTGTCGTTGCGCGTCGACAACGCCGACTGCCGTTTGACGCCGAAGGCGATCGCTTTGGGCTGCGTCGGCCCCGAGAGGAGCGCGCGTTTCGAAGCCAAGGCGGCGGAGTTGGCGCGCTCTCGCGAACTCCTCGATGCGATGGCGCTGTCGCCCTCCGAAGCGGCGAAGCACGGTGTCGCCGTCAATGCCGACGGCATTCGCCGCTCGGGCTTCGAATTGCTCGGTCGCCCCGAAATCCAATTCAGCGACCTTGCCCGCATCTGGCCGGCACTCGCTGGCGCGTCGGCTATCGTGGCGCGTCGGCTGACGAACGACGCGCGTTACGACGTCTATCTCGACCGCCAAAAGGAAGACATCGAGCGGTTCCGCCGCGACGAGGCGTTGGAACTCCCCAAGGTCTTCGATTTTGCCGGGCTCGGGGGGCTTTCCAACGAAGTGCGCGGCAAGCTCACGTCGGTGCGACCGCGCAGTTTGGGGCAGGCGAGCCGGATCGAGGGGATGACGCCTGCGGCATTGACCCTCCTCCATGCCCATGCCCTGAGATTGCGGCGCGAACGTCCGACCGCGACGGCCGATGTCCTCTGAACGCGCCGCGGCCGCGCGCCTCGTTTCGGGCGACCCCGAAGCGATGCGTCGCTTGGACGCGTTCGTCGAGGTGTTCGACCGCTGGTCGCGCACGCTCAACCTCATCGCAGCCAAGGATAGACCGCACCTCTGGACGCGGCATGTCGCCGACAGCCTGCAACTGATCCGACTGATCGGCACCCCACGTCGCCTCGTCGATCTCGGCAGCGGAGGTGGATTTCCCGGCATGATTTGGGCCGTCGCGTTGGCGGGACGGCCTGGATTCCAAGTGGATCTCGTCGACAGCGATCAACGCAAATGCGCATTTTTGCGCGAGGCCGCGCGCGCGACCGGCGCGCCGGCGCGCGTTCACGCCGCCCGGATCGACGATTGGCTCGCCGGTTGGGGAGAACCTGTGGACGCCATCACCGCGCGCGCGTTGGCCCCGTTGCGCCAATTGATCGAATGGACGCATAGTCGATTGACGGCGGGCGCGACAGGCTGGTTCCTCAAAGGTCAAACAGTTGATATGGAAATGGCCGAATGCACCATATATGGTGATTTCAATTTCATTAAGCATGCGAGCGTGACGAGCCGGGACGGGACGATTCTCGAAATTCGGCGACGGGCCTTGGAAGGTGGCGGCGATGGTTGAGGCGATGGAGACGACCGAGCGGCCCGCCCAGACCATTGCGGCGAAGCCGCGCGTGTTGACGACCGCCAACCAAAAGGGCGGCGTCGGCAAGACGACCACCGCCATCAACCTCGGCACTGCCTTGGCGGCGATCGGCGAGGACGTGCTGATCGTCGACCTCGATCCGCAGGGCAATGCGTCGACGGGGCTGGGCATCGACCACAAGGCGCGCGTGCGCACGACCTATGAGGTCCTGCTCGGCGATTGCGCGCTCGAAGACGCCATCGTGCCGACCGCCGTGCCGCGCCTGTCGATCGCGCCCGCCTCGCTCGACCTGCTCGGCGCCGAGCTGGAGATCGCCGGCGAACAGGACCGCACGCATCGCATGAAGCGCGCGGTCGACGATTTCACCAGGCGCAATCCGGGTCGCGCCACCTACGTCCTGTTCGATTGCCCGCCCTCGCTGAACCTCCTCACCGTCAACGCGCTCGTCGCGGCGGACAGCGTGCTGGTGCCGCTGCAATGCGAGTTTTTCGCGTTGGAGGGCCTGTCGCAACTCCTCAAGACGATCGACAAGGTGCGCGTCGCGCTCAATCCGGCGCTGACGATCCATGGCGTCGTGCTCACGATGTATGACGGGCGCAACGCGCTGTCGGGCCAAGTCGTGGCCGACGTGCGCGCCTTCATGGGCGACAAGGTCTACGAGACGATCATCCCGCGCAACGTGCGCGTTTCCGAGGCGCCGTCGCATGGCAAGCCCGTGCTGCTCTACGACCTCAAATGCGCGGGCAGCCAAGCCTATCTCCGGCTCGCCTCGGAAGTGATCCAGCGCGAGCGCCGCCTGCGGGCGGCATGACGGAGCATCAAATGGCCGAGGATGCAGCACGCCCCGTCGAAAACCGCCCGCGCCTCGGTCGCGGCTTGGCGGCCTTGCTCGGCGACACCGCCGACGAGGGCGCCGCGGTGGCGCGCGCGCGCGCGACGCGTCGGGCGCCGATCGAATTCTTGCGTGCCAACCCCAACAACCCTCGCCGCGCGTTCGACGAAGCCGAACTCGAAGATCTCGCGGGCTCGATCCGCGAGCGGGGCGTGCTGCAACCGATCCTCGTGCGCACCGTCCGCGGCGCGGCCGACGCCTACGAGATCGTGGCCGGCGAGCGTCGTTGGCGGGCGTCGCAAAAGGCGGGCTTGCACGACGTGCCGATCCTCGTGATCGAGGCGAACGATCGCGAGGCGGCGGAAATCGCGCTGATCGAAAACGTCCAGCGCGCCGACCTCAACCCGATCGAGGAAGCGCGCGGCTACGAAAGGTTGGCCGCCGATCACGGCCGCACGCAGGCCGACGTCGCGCGCATCATCGGCAAGAGCCGAAGCCACATCGCCAACACGCTGCGGCTCCTGAACCTGCCGCCCTCGGTGCTCGACATGGTGGCGGACGGATCGCTTTCCGCCGGTCACGCGCGCGCGTTGTTGGCCGTGCCCGACCCCGAAGCGGTCGCAAAGCGCATCGTCGCCCAAGGACTGACCGTTCGCGATGTCGAGCGGATGGGACAGATCGAAACCAAGTCGGTCGCCCCGGCCAAGCCCGGCAAGGACGCCGACACGGCCGCGCTCGAACGCTCGCTGGGCGAAATCCTCGGCCTCAAGGTGGCCATCGACCACGCCGATGGAAAGGGCGAACTTCGCATCAAATTCAAGACGTTCGAACAATTGGATTCCGTCGTCGACCGCATCCGCGGTTGAACTGGCGTCTTGAAGCGCCGCGGTTCGTTCCCATGTGACCGATAGCGCCGTGTTCCGGGACCGATGTCCGGCGGACGGCGGCGGGCCTCCGGGCCGCATCGGAGCCGACCATGACCAACGACATCCTCTCCCCCGACGCGTTGACGCCGGAACAATTCAGCCGCTTGGGCGCAGGCGCGATCGCCTATGTCCGGCCCATTGCGTCGCAGGACGTGTCGCGGATTTTCCCGGCCGCCGGACCTATCCCGCCCGGCATCCAGCTGTTCGCGCTCCTCAACGCGGACGGTTCGCCGATCCTGCTGTCGGACTCGTTGCAGGCCGCCTTGAGCAACGCGCGCGAGAACGACTTGACGACGGTGCCGTTGCAATAGGCGCGCGCGGCCGGCGTCAGATCACGTTGCGCTCGATCAGCGGACGCCGCGCTTCTATGCGGGAGGGCGAGAATTCCGAAAGGTCGAGCGTCTCGTAGCGGCCCTTGGCGATCAATTCGGAAAGTCCCAGCCCCACCGCCGGCGCCTGCTGGATTCCGTGGCCGGAAAAGCCGGCGGCGACGTAGAAGTTCGCGACCGTGCCGAGCGTTCCCACCAATGCGTTGTGATCGAACACGTTGAGGTCATAGGAACCGGCCCAAGCTCGACCGGGCCGAATTTCCTCGAATGCGGGCACGCGCGCCGCCAAGGCTGGCCAGATCGTCTCCTCGAACAGGTTCCAATCGACGTCGTGGTCGTCGGTTTCCGGGTCGAGGGACTCCGGCGGGGAGACCCCGCAGATGTATCCCGAGCCCTCCGGACGGACATAGACGCCGCTGGGGTCGATCATCAGGGGCATGCCGGGAGTCGGCGATTTCGCCGTGAAGGTGAAGACGCAGCGTTTGCGCGAGCTGATGGGCACGTCCAGACCCGCCATTCGTGCGACGGCCCGGGCGCCGGCGGCGCCGGCGCAATTCACCACGGCGCCGCAGGATAAAACGCCGCCTTTGGCCGTCTCGACTCCGGTCACCCGCCCGTCCCGCATTTGCAGGCCGACCACGTCGTCCGCGATGAACGCGACGCCGAGCGATTGCGCCTTGCGGCGGAACGCCCGCATCAATGCGTAGCCGTCGAACCAACCCTCGCCCGCATGTCCGAACCCGCCGAGCGAAAGCCCATCGGTCGAGATCCACGGAAATAGCCGGGCGAGTTCGTCCGGCGACAACAGCGCGATGTCGGCGCCCACGGCCGATTGGACCACGTGATTTTCGCGCAAGATCGGCGCGCCGGCCCCGGTCGCCAGATAGAGATAGCCGCCCTCCCTGAAGCCGAAGTCCGGCGCATCGCCGTCGACTTCGAGCGCGCGCGCGCCCTCGCGCAGGAAGCGCGCGCCGTGAAGGCCGACGCGGACGTTGATCGCGCAGGAGAACTGCTGCCGGATCGAGCTCGCCGAAAGCGCGCTCGCGGCGCGGGCATAGGTCGGATCGCGCTCGACGACGGCGACCGTGCCGCGAAACGCCGCATCGGCCGCCAGATGATAGGCGACCGACGAGCCCATCACGGCGCCGCCGACGATGATGACGTCATAGGTCATCGACGGCGAATCCGCTTGCCTAGGGACTCATTCCGCCGCGAGCCGGAGATCGCCGGAACCCGACAGCGGGAGACCCAGCGTCTCCCAGGTCTCCGACAGGGCTTCGGCGAGACGTTCGATCATCGCGTCGTCGTGGTGCGGCGTCGGCGTGATCCGCAGCCGTTCGGTCCCGCGCTCGACGGTGGGATAGTTGATCGGCTGGATGTAGATGGAGTGCCGCTCCATCAGGTGATCGCACGCGGCCTTGCACATCTCCGGATCGCCGACGAACACCGGAATGATGTGCGACTTGCTTTCCATCAACGGCAGGCGCCTGGCCGACAGCGCCGCGCGCGTCGCGGCCACTTGCTTGCGCTGGCCAAGGCGCTCCGCATCGGACGACTTGAGATGGCGCACGCACGCGGCGGCGGCGGCGGCGACGGGCGGCGGAAGCGCGGTCGTGAAGATGAAGGAAGGCGCGAAGCTGCGAACGGCGTCGATCAACGCGTCGCTGCCCGCGATGTAGCCGCCGAGCGCGCCGAAGCCCTTCGCCAGCGTCCCCTCGATGACGTCGATGTCGGCCATCGCGCCCTGCGCGGCGGCGACGCCCGCGCCGCGTTCGCCGTAAAGGCCGACCGCGTGGACCTCGTCGAGGTAAGTCATGGCGTCGTATTTGCGCGCCAACTCGACGATCTGAGGCACCGGGGCGAAGTCGCCGTCCATGGAATAAAGGCTCTCGAAGACGATCAACGCCGGGCGGCCGGCCCGACGATTCTTGAGCAGCTGTTCGAGATGGGCGAGATCGTTGTGCCGGAACACCTGCTTTTCGCAGCCGGAACGCTTGACGCCCTCGATCATCGAATTGTGATTCTTGGAATCCGACAGGATCAGGCAGTCGGGCAGCAGGCCGCCGATGGTCGCGATCGCCGCCAAGTTCGAGATCCAGCCCGACGTGAAAGCCAACGCAGCCGGCTTGGCGTGCAAATCCGCCAGCTCGCGCTCGAGCGTCACGATCTCGCCGTTCGTGCCGGAGATGTTGCGCGTGCCCCCGGCGCCCGTGCCTTGCTCGGCCGCCACCCGGCGCATCGCCTCGATGCCGCCCGGATGCCTGCCCATGCCCAGATAGTCGTTGGTGCACCAGACCGTGACTTCGCGCGCGGCCCCGTTCGCCGGTCTCCAAGTCGCCCGGGGGAATTTCCCGGCGTCCCGCTCGAGGTTGGCGAACACGCGATAGCGTCGCTCGCTCCTCAGGTTGTCGAGGGCCTTGGCGAAATGGTGGTCGTAGCGGCTCACTGCATCGTCCTCGTCACGCCGGCCGAACTCATGCGGAGAGACCGCGCGCCGGCGCGGTCATCGCTTGGAGACACGTTCATAGACTTTGCGCAACTCCCCCGCCAGCTTCAGGGTGTCGCATCGGGTTTCTACGGAGGACTTGGCCTCGCGG
>JAGWKJ010000154.1 GCA_028865375.1 Hyphomicrobiales bacterium
CGTCGCGGGATCGTCGTCGCCGGCGGCGTCGGGCTCGAAGACCGAGGCCGAATTGACCAGCAACGTCAGCGGCCCCAACGCGGCGCGCGCGGCCGGCACGAGGCCCGCGACCGCGCGCGGGTCGTCGAGGTCGGCGGCGAGCGCGACCGCGCGCGCGCCCTTGGCCCGCAATTCGGAGGCCAGGCGCCCGGCCTCGGCGCCCGACGCGCGATGGTGCAGGGCGACCGCGAACCCTTCCGTGGCGAGCGCGGCCGCGATCGCCGCGCCGATCCGCTTGCCCGCGCCGGTGACGAGCGCCGCCGCTGCCATGATCTCTCCTCCGTCCCGCCGCGGGACGCCGATCCGTCGGCCGCCCCGGAACGGGACGATGCGGTCGGCGCGTTCATGGATCGTTAACGAATTAAGCTTAAAACGAAACCGTCCATTCAGACGGACGCGGCGGCCATTCTCCTCCCCCCTCCAGAGGATCCGCCGAAACTTCCCCCAGAGCCGCCCATGGCGGCTCTTTTTTTGCGGATTTTTCCGGCGTCTCCGCGCCCCGCGACGAAACCGCGCGATGCGTTAACCTTGATGAAAGGTAAACGTCGCCTCCGCCGCGCGCGGCACTAGTCTTGCCACGAAAGGTCCGGGGCGCGCGACGCTCCGCCAAGGCGCGGCCGGGGGAACGATGGGACAGCTTGCGGGTTTCGAGGACAAGACGGTGTCGTTCGCGCGGCGCCTCGCCCGCTCGGGCGCGTTCAAGGCGCTGTTCAACGAGGGCATGGGACTGGTCGAGGAATCGGCCGCCTACCTCGACGGCAAGGGACGCGAGGATTCCAAGGGTCTCGGCCGGCCCCAAGCGCTCGCCTATGCCACCGAGAGCATGCGCCTGACCACGAGGCTGATGCAGCTCGCCTCGTGGCTGCTGTTGCAGCGCGCCGTCAACGAAGGCGAGATGACGCCGGCCCAGGCGGCGGCGGAAAAGCACAGGGTGCGCCTGTCGCGGCAGGAGATCGCCAGCGCGCCCGAGACGTTCGAGCAGATGCCCGCGCGCCTGCGCGACCTTTGCACGCGCTCGCTGCGCCTGCAGGACCGCATCCTGCACCTCGACCGCTCGATCCAGGAAGCCAAGCTCGGCATCGAGCCGCGGCCCGCGGCGCCGACGCCCGTGGCGCGGCAGTGGGAGACCTTGCGCGACGCCTTCGGGCCCGCGGCGGCGGTCAATCCTCGGTCCTGACGCCCTGATTCAGCGAGGCCGCGACGCGCTCGACGCGGTCGCGCGCGGTCTCCAGCGCCGCGCGGGCCTCCTCCGCCCCGGCGCGGCCGCGCGCCAGTTCGGCCTCCAGCGACGCGACCTTGGCCTTGGCCTCGGCCGTTTCGTCGGCGAAGGTGACCGCGGCCATCACCGTGAGGCGCTGGTCGCCGATCTCGCCGAACGATCCGCGCATCTCCACGATCCGCGCGTCGACCTTGGCCGCGAGGTCCGTCAGCCGGGCTTCGTCGCCCTCCGCGCAGGCCATCCGATAGGGACGCCCCGCGATCGTCACCGAGACATGCGCCATTGCGTTTCCTTCCGCGCCGGGGCGCTTCACTCGCCGCCCAGCGTCGCCCGCAGGCCGCGCCGCGCCGCCTCGATCTTGGCCAGCGCTGCGGTGCGGTCCGACTTGAGCGCCGCGATCTCGCCTACCGCGCTTTCGCATTCGGCGGCCAGCCGCGCGCGGTCGTCGTCCAACAGGCGAAGCTCTTCGTCGCGGTCGGCATGTCCGGCGTCGATGCGCGCGCGCCGCGCCGCGGCGGCTTCGAGGCGGTCGAGCGCCTTGGCCAGCGCGGACACCGCCTCGTCGAGAGAATGCGTCACGTCGAAGAATCCGTCGGTTGCGCGAGCGGGATTATGCGACGCGTGAAGTCGGCGTCAACTTTTGGTCGACATGGCTTCAGCTGGCCGCCGGCGCGAACACGAACCTGCGGAAGCCGAAATAGTTCCAGACCATGCCTATCCCGACGCCGACCATGATCGCCAAGGTCGTGACGGCAAAGTGCGGCGCCAGCGCGCCGAGCGGGCCGAGGCTCGCGGCATAGGCGGCGTAGTTCAGCGCGATGCCCAATCCCGCCACGAGGACATAGCGGAGCGATTCGTGCCGGCGGCGCTCGCCTTCGATCTTGAACGTATATCTACGATTGATTGCATAAGTTGTTGCCATTGCAGCCGCAACGGCCGGAGCTCTGGCGAGCAGAGGCGACAAATGGACGAACGCGATCAAGGCATTGGTCAGTCCCGCATCGACCACGAAGCCGATCCCGCCCGCCGCCGCAAAGCCCAACAGCTCGCGCAGGCGCTCGCGCAAGGCGGTTGCCGGCGCGGCATAGGGTTCGGAGGTTGCGCTCATCGGGATCAGGTTCGCATCGGTTCGGTTTACGCTTGCTTAAGGCTCATACGATGCGCAGGTCGTGCAGACCTTGGCCGATCAGCACCAAGCCGACCACCAGAGTGAGCGCGTAGATCAAGCCATAGAAGCGTTCGCCGTCGACCCGGCGCACCAGCCAGACGCCCGCAAAGGTCGCCGCGATGGCCAGCGGAAACAACGTAAACGACGTCTTAAGACTCGTGAAATTCAATTGTCCTAGAATGATATATGGCAACAACTTCGCCCAATTCGTGATCGCAAAAAACATCGTGGCGGTGCCCGCGAAAATGCGCGGCGGCAGGTTCTGCGGCATCACCTGCACTTGGAACGGTGGCGCGCCTTGGTGGCAGACGAAGCTGGTGAAGCCCGCAGCCGCGCCCCAGAACACGCCCGACGCCGCGCCGGGCTTGGCGGTCGCTTGCGCCCGCCCGCGCCAATGGCGCCACAGCGCCAGCGTCACGAAGCCGAGCGCGATCATGCCGACGAGTATCATCACCGCCGCCTCGGACAGGTGGGCGGCGAACAGCCATCCGATTCCCACGCCGATCAGCGAACCCGGGA
This sequence comes from Hyphomicrobiales bacterium, assembly GCA_028865375.1. Lineage (GTDB taxonomy): Bacteria > Pseudomonadota > Alphaproteobacteria > Rhizobiales > Beijerinckiaceae > JAGWKJ01. The sequence goes on from JAGWKJ010000154.1 coordinate 2,946, forward strand.
TCATGGTCACAAGGTTGCGCGCGTCCCATTCGTGGCGGAACGACCATACGCTGACCACGTCCTGCACGATCAGGATCGGGAGCATCACGGCCGCCGCCTCGACCGGCGGGATCGCCAGCGTCAGGAGCGGCACCGACAGGATGCTCATGCCCGTGAAGCCGCCCTTCGACAGGCCGAGCAGGATCACCGCCGGCACGGCGCAGACGAAGAAAAACAGCGAGGGGAGAGCGGCGGCGGCGGGCATGGACGTCGCCTGATACCGCCTTCGGGCGGCCTTGCCCAGCGGCACTCGCCTGACCTCCCGTGCCGCGGCGTCGGTTGCGGCGCCGCGGCGCCGTCGGATAGGAACGGGGCGGTCGTTCGCGGGGAGGGCGAAATGAGCCGTTATCACGAGACTTATGCGCGTTGGCGCGCCGATCCCTTGGCGTTCTGGGCGGAAGCCGCCCGGGACGTCGACTGGTTCAAGCCGCCCGCCACGGTGTTCGACCCCGCGATGGGCGTCTACGGACGCTGGTTCCCCGACGGCATCCTCAACACCTGCCACAACGCGCTCGACCGGCACGTGGCGGCCGGCCGCGGGGACCAAGCGGCCCTGATCTACGACAGCCCGCTGGCCGACGCGAAGCGGACCTATACCTATGCCGAGGCGCTGGCGGAGACGGCGACGCTCGCCGCCGTGCTGGGCGACCTTGGCGTGCGCAAGGGCGACCGCGTCATCGTCTACATGCCGATGATCCCCGAGGCCGTGTTTGCCATGCTGGCCTGCGCGCGGCTGGGCGCGGTCCATTCGGTGGTGTTCGGCGGCTTCGCCGCGCGTGAACTGGCGACCCGCATCGACGACGCCGCGCCCGACGTCATCCTGACCGCGTCATGCGGCATCGAGCCCGGCCGGATCGTCGCCTACAAGCCGCTGGTCGACGAGGCGATCGCGCTGGCCGCGCACAAGCCGGGCAGGGTGCTGCTGTTCCAGCGCCCGCAGGCGAAGGCGGAGATGCAGGCCTGCCGCGACGTCGATTGGGCGGGGGCGGTCGCGTCCGCGCGCGCGGAGGGCCGGAGAGCGCCCTGCGCCGAGGTCGCCGCCACCGATCCGCTCTACATCCTCTACACGTCGGGCACGACCGGCCAGCCCAAGGGCATCCTGCGCGACAACGGGGGCCATCTGGTCGCGCTGATGTGGTCGATGCGCCATCTCTATGGCGTGAAGCCTGGCGAGACGTTCTGGGCGGCGTCGGACATCGGCTGGGTGGTGGGGCACAGCTACATCGTCTACGGCCCGTTGGCGCTGGGCGCGACCGGCATCCTCTACGAGGGCAAGCCGGTGGGTACGCCCGACGCCGGCGCCTATTGGCGCGTGATCGAGGAATACGGCGTCTCGGCCCTGTTCACCGCGCCGACCGCGTTTCGCGCCATCAAGCGCGACGACCCGCAGGGCAAGCTGCTGGCCGGCCGCGACCTGTCGAAGTTCCGCACGCTGTTTCTCGCGGGCGAGCGCGCCGATCCCGACACGGTCGCCTGGGCGGAGGCGCTGCTGGACCGGCCGGTGATCGACCATTGGTGGCAGACCGAGACCGGCTGGTGCATGGTCGGCAATCCGGTGGGTCTCGGCCGATTGCCCGTCAAGCACGGTTCGCCCAGCGTGCCGATGCCCGGCTTCGAGATCGAGATCCTCGACGAGACCGGCCATCGGGCGCCGGCGGGCAAGATGGGCGAGATCGCGGTCAAGCTGCCCTTGCCGCCCGGCGCCTTTCCCTCGCTCTACAAAGGCGACGCTAGGATGCGCGAAGCCTACCTTTCGGAGTTCCCCGGCTATTACAAGACGTCGGACGCCGGCTATCGCGACGCGGACGGCTACGTCTTCGTGATGGGCCGCACCGACGACATCATCAACGTGGCCGGCCACCGCCTCTCGACCGGCGCGATGGAGGAGGTGCTCTCGTCGCACCGCGACGTGGCCGAATGCGCGGTGATCGGCGTCGCCGACGCGCTGAAGGGCGAGGTGCCCTGCGCGTTCCTCGTGCTGAAAGCGGGCGTCAACCGGCCCCACGGCGAAATCGCCGCCGAGGCGGTCGCGCTCGTTCGCGACAAGATCGGGCCGGTGGCGGCGTTCCGTCGCGCCGTGGTGGTGCCGCGGCTGCCCAAGACGCGGTCGGGCAAGATCCTGCGCGGCACGATGAAGAAGATCGCCGACGGCCAGCCTTGGCAGGCGCCCGCCACCATCGACGACCCCGCGATCCTGGGCGAGATCGCGGGCGCGCTCGGAACGTCCTGACCGCGCGCGTCCTTACTTCTTGACGCCGAACACCTGCTCGATGTCGACGTGCGCCTCTTCGTCGTCCTCCTCGCGGGGAACCGACGAGCCGAACACTTCGTCGGCCGTGCGGGGCGCTTCGCGGCGCGGCGCGGTGTCCTCGACGGGCTCCAGCGTCGGGCCTGCGGGCTCGAGCGACTTCGGGCGGTCCTTGGCGGCGGCGGCGACTTCGCGGTCGAGGTCGACTTGCCCGCACAGGCCCAGCGACACCGGGTCCAGCGGGTTGAGCTGCGAAACGTTCCAGTGCGTGCGGTCGCGGATGGCGGCGATGGTCGACTTGGTCGTGCCCACGAGGCGGATGATCGCGGCGTCCTTCAGCTCGGGATGGCTGCGCACGAGCCAGAGGATCGCGTTGGGGCGGTCCTGGCGGCGCGACAGCGGCGTGTAGCGGGGTCCGCGCGTGCGCTTCTTCACTTCGGGCAGGCGCACCTTCGAGGTGGCGAGATGCAGGCGAAACGCCGGGTCGGCCTCGGCCTTGGCGATCTCCTCGCGCGAGAGCTGGCCGGCGTTGACCGGATCGTGGCCGCGCACGCCCACGCCGAGCTCGCCGTCCGCGATCGCCTTCACCGAAAGCGGATGGAGGTGGCAGAAGGCGGCGATCTGGTCGAAAGTCAGGGCCGTATGCTCGACGAGCCAGACGGCGGTCGCCTGCGGCATCAGCGGGGCGTCGGACATGGAACGCGCGCTCCTTGGGCGGCGGCGATCGGGGCGCGCTTCCGTGGTCGCGCGACCGGCGTTTCACCGGACCCAAATCGCCAGCCTAGACGGGGATGCGCCCCTATAGGCGCGCCCGCGCGCCGATGCAAATGGAAGCGTCCCGCC
>JAGWKJ010000155.1 GCA_028865375.1 Hyphomicrobiales bacterium
GGCCGGCCATCTCGGAGGCGAACAGCTTGGCCATCGAGGCCGCCACCGCATAGGGCTCGCCGCGGTCCTTCTTCGCCGCTGCATCGAGCGTGAGCAGCCGCGCCGCCTCGATCTCGACCAGCCGGTCGGCGAGCGCCCATTGCAGGCCCTGCATGTCGGCGAGGCGGCTGCCGAACTGCTTGCGTTCCAGCATGTAGCCGCGCGCCAGCTCGGTGGCGCGGCGCGCGACGCCGATCGACAGCGCCGCGATGCCGATGCGGCCGCCCGCCAGTTCGCCCACCGCGATGCGGAAGCCGTCGTGCTCGGCCCCGATCAGCGCGCTCTCGTGGACGCGTGCGCCCTCGAAGCGCACGGTCGCCGTCTCGGAGCCGCGCTGGCCCATCTTGTTCTCGGGCCGCCCCACGATCACGCCCGGCGTCCTGACGTCGACCAGCAGGCAGGAAATGCCCTTGCCGCGCGGCGCGGCCGGATCGGTCTTGGCGAACGTGACGAAGACGCCTGCGATCGGTGCGCTGGTAATGAAGAGCTTCTCGCCGTCGAGCACGAACGCGTCGCCGTCGCGCCGCGCGGCCATCCGCATCGCGGCGGGGTCCGAGCCGGCCTCGGACTCGGTGAGGCAGAACGCGGCGGCGAGATGCTCGCCCGACGCGATCTTGGCGACGTGCTCCGCCTTTTGCGCCGGCGTGCCGCGCGCCGAAATGACGGCGGCGGCGAGATTGGTCACCGAGACGGTGGTCGCGGTCGACGCGCAGGCCGCCGCGATCTCCTCGATCGCCAGCGCATAGGCGACGGCGGTCGCGCCGGCGCCGCCGCAGGCGGGATCGGCGCACAAAGCCATGAAACCGAGGCCGGCCAGCTCTCGCAGGTTCGCCAGATGGGTTTCGCGGCCCTCGCCGAGATCGAGCGCGGCGGCGTCGGGCGCGAGCCTTTCGGCGGCGAAGTCGCGCGCCGCGTCGCGGATCGCGCGTTCCTCCTCGGTCAGGGCGAAGTCCATGCGGCCCCTCCTTCGGTTGGCGCCTGCGCCCCGCCTTCAGGCCGCGCGGGCGAGGCTGTCGAACAGGCCGCGGCCGTCGGTGCCGCCGACCAGCGGGTCGACCAGGTTTTCCGGGTGCGGCATCAGGCCCAGCACGTTGAGACGCTCCGAATAGATTCCGGCGATACCCGCGGTCGAACCGTTGGGATTGGCGGCTTCCGTCACGGCGCCGGCGGCGTCGCAATAGCGGAAGGCCACCCGGCCCTCGCCTTCGAGCCGCGCCATCGTCTCGTCGTCGACCTCGTAATTGCCCTCGCCGTGGGCGATCGCGACCTCGATCGCCTGGCCCTTCGCATAGGCGCGCGTGAACGCGGTGTCGGCGCGCTCGACGCGGATGCGCTGCATCTTGCTGACGAAGCGCAGGTCGCGGTTGCGCATCAGCACGCCGGGCAGCAGGCCGCCCTCGCACAGGATCTGGAAGCCGTTGCAGATGCCCAGCACGTAGCCGCCGCGCGCGGCATGAGCCCGCACCGCGTCCATCGCGTGGGCGCGGGCTGCGATGGCGCCGCACCGCAGGTAATCGCCGTAGCTGAAGCCGCCGGGCAGCACGACGAGGTCGACGCCCGCCGGCAGGTCGCGCTCCGCATGCCAGACCATGTCGGGCGGGCGGCCGGTCGCCAACTTCAGCGCCCGCGCGACGTCGCCCTCGCGGTTCGAACCGGGAAAGACGACGACCGCGGCGCGCATCAGGCGACCTCGATCCGGTAGTTCTCGACGATGACGTTGGCGAGCAGCTTTTCGCAGGCCGCCTTCAACGTCGCCTCGGCGCCGGCGCGGTCGGCGGCGGCGAGCTCGACGTCGAACACCTTGCCCTGGCGGACGCTGGCGACGCCCTCCACGCCCAGCGAGCGCAAGGCGCCTTCGATGGCCTTGCCCTGCGGGTCGAGGACGCCGGACTTCAGGGTGACGGTGACGCGCGCTTTCATCGGGCCGCCTTGGGCTTGTGAACGTGGGCCGGCGAGTCCGGGTCGGCGAACTTTGGCCGGTGCGATGGCTCCCGTTAGCCGCGCGGAGGGGCGGGGGCAAGCGGGACGGAGGCCGGACGACGCCTCCCGGAGCCGACGATTGCGTTTGCCCGGTCGCCGCACCGGCCTCAAGGCCAAGCTCGCGTGCCGCGCGTCGCCTCGCTTCGCTCGCCGAGCCTTGACCGCCGGCGCGGGACATGGCGGCCGCATCATCTGCACTGCCCCCGCGATGGCTTGGCCGCCGCCGCCCGTGCCGTTACGCTGACCGAAATCGGAGGATCGGCGATGGCGTTCACGGGCGGCTGCATGTGCGGGAAGGTCCGCTTCACGATCGAGGCCGACGCGCCCTTGACAGCGCGCGCCTGCTGGTGCCGCGCCTGCCAATATGTCGGCGCCGGCACCGGCACCGCCAACGCCGTGTTCCCTCGCGACAAGGTGACGATCACGGGCGAAACGAAGGGCTACGAGTCGCTCGCCGACAGCGGCAACCACATGACGCGGCTGTTCTGTCCGACCTGCGGCACGCCGGTCTTCAGCGTGGCGGCCGAGCGACCGAACGCCGTCGTGGTGCGGCTCGGCACGCTCGACGATCCCTCCGCGCTCGCGCCGCTGATGACGATCTGGACTTCCCAAGCGCCGCGCTGGGCCTGCTTCGACCCCAACCTGCCCAAGGAGGCCGGCCAGCCGGCCCCGCCGCCCGTCCGATGACGCGCGGGCGCCGGCTCAGTCGCCGAACACGGTATTGAGCTGGCTCGACACGCGCACGAAGGTGGTGCGCTTGGGCACTTCCTTCAGCTTGGTGGCGCCGATGTAGGTCATCATGGATCGCACGCCGCCCATGATCTCCTGCATCGTGCCCTCGACCGGGCCGCGATAGGGCGTGACCACGCTCTTGCCCTCCGAGGCGCGATAGGCGGCGACGCCGCCCGAATGCTTGCGCATCGCCACGTCCGAGGACATGCCGTAGAAGACCATGCCGACGGCGACCTTTTCGCCGTCGCGCTCCTCCCAGCGGATCTCGCCGTCGCATTCGTCGTGGCCCGCCAGCATCCCGCCGAGCATGACGAAATCGGCGCCCGCGCCATAGGCCTTGGCGACGTCGCCGGGCACGGTGCAGCCGCCGTCGGCGCACACGAGGCCCTTGAGGCCGTGCGCGGCGTCGGCGCATTCCACGATGGCGGAGAGTTGCGGGTAGCCGACGCCGGTCACCTTGCGCGTCGTGCAGACCGAGCCCGGCCCGATGCCGATCTTCACCACGTCGGCGCCGGCGAGCACGAGCGCCTCCGTCATGTCGCCGGTGACGACGTTGCCCGCCATGATGGCCGCGTCGGGATTGTCGTCGCGCGTGCGCTTCACGGCGTCGAGGAAGGCCTCGGTGTAGCCGTTGGCGACGTCGAGGCAGATCGCGACGGGCGCCGCCCCATTCGCCTTGACGGCGGCGAGCTTGGCGCGGTCGGCCTCCCCGATGCCCAGCGAATAGAAGGCGTGCCGCGCGTCGGGCCCGCGGAAGAATTCCGCCAGCGCCCCGACGTCGTGGTGCTTGTGCAGCGCCGCCGTCGCGCCGAAGCGGCCGAGCGCGCGCGCCATCGCGAACGTGCCCGTCACGTCCATGTTGGCGGCCACCAGCGGGAAGCCCGTCCATTCCCGCCCCGTGTGCAGGAACCGGAACGCGCGCGTGCAATCGACCTCGTTGCGCGAGGCCAGCGTCGAGCGCTTGGGCCGGATCAGCACGTCCTTGAAGTCGAGCTTGACGTCGCCCTCGATGCGCATGGGAGGCCCTCGCTTGCTCCGGCATAGATAGGCGATGAGGGACGGGTCGCCAATCCGGCGCCGCCCTCTCCCCGCCGGAACGAGCGAGCGCGGGTTTGCAATCCGGCCGCCCGCGTGCTTTCCGCTTGGCCCGGACAAGCCCCGGGAATCGCCCTGCCATGCGGCTCTGCGTCGTCGCGCCCACCTACAACGAGAGCGGCAACGTCGCCGAGCTCGCCCGCCGCGTCGCCGCGTCGCTCGGGCCGTCGGGCTGGGAGCTCGTGTTCGTCGACGACAATTCGCCCGACGGCACGATCGTGCGCGTGCGCGAAATCGGCGCCGGCGACCCGCGCGTGCGCGGCATCCTGCGGATCGGCCGGCGCGGCCTGTCGGGCGCGGCGCTCGAAGGGATGCTCTCGACCGCCGCCGATTGCGTCGCGGTCATCGACGCCGATCTCCAGCACGACGAGACGCTGCTGCCCAAGATGCTGGATGCGCTCGAATCGGGCCGCGCCGACCTCGCGGTCGGCACGCGCTACGCGCAGGGCGGGGCGGCCGGCGGCCTGTCGCGCACGCGCGAGTCCGGCAGCCGCTTCGCCACGACGCTCGCCAAGCGGCTGCTCGGGGTCGAGCTCTCGGACCCGATGAGCGGCTTCTTCATGCTGAAGCGCACGGATCTCGTGGCGCTGGCGCCCCGCCTGTCGCCGGACGGCTTCAAGATCCTGCTCGATCTCGCGGCGACCGCCGGCGGCAAGCTGCGCGTGGCGGAATTCCCCTACGAGTTCCGCGCGCGGAACGCCGGCGAGAGCAAGATGGACGCGAACGTCGTCATCGACTTCCTTGGCCTGCTGCTCGCCAAGGCGACGCGCGACGCGGTGCCGGTGCGGTTCCTGTTCTTCGTCCTCGTCGGCGCCTTCGGCCTGCTGGTGCAGCTGGCGGCGTTCCTCGCGCTGCGCGGCGGCATGGCCTTCGAGGCGGCGCAGGCCGGCGCGGTGGTCGCGGCGATGACCGCCAATTTCTTCCTCAACAACGCGATCACCTACCGCAGCCAGCGGTTGCGCGGGCGGGCGCTGGTGACGGGGCTGTTGCGCTCCTACGTCGCCTGGGGCCTCGGCGCGGTGGCCAACCTTGCGGTGGCGACGTGGCTGCACGGCGCCGGCTGGCCGGGACCGCTCGCCAGCGTGGCGGGCGGGCTGATGGGCGCGGTGTGGAACTTCGCGGTCGCCAACCTGTTCGTGTGGCGCGTGAAGTGACGCGACGCGGTGCGCTGTCCGTCGTCGCGGCGGCGTTCGCGCTTCGCTTCGCGCTCGCGTTCCTCCTGCCGCCGGCTTTCGACGAGGCCTATTATTGGCGCCTGAGCCGCCACCTCGCGTGGGGCTATCTCGACCATCCGCCGGCATTCGCTTGGACGATCCTCGCGGGCACGGTTCCCTTCGGGAACGGCTTGGTCGCGGTACGACTGGGCGCGATCCTGTGTGGGGCTTTGGCGACGCTGGCCACGTGGCGCGCGGGAGCGGCGCTCGCCGGCGACGAAGCGCGTGGAGCGGCGGCCGGCGCCGCGCTCAACCTGATGCCCGCCGCCATCGGCCTCACCGCGGCCGCCACGATCGACGCGCCGCTGATCGGCGCCTCCGCGCTGTTCCTGTGGGCGGCGATCGTCGCGGCGCGGCAGGGCGGCGCGGCGTGGCTGGCGGTCGGCGCCGCGGCCGGCCTGGCGCTGCTGTCGAAATACAGCGCCCTGTTCGAGGGCTTGGGCCTCGCGCTCTGGCTGGTCGCCACACCGGCCGGCCGCCGCCATCTAGCGACGCCGTGGCCGTGGCTCGGGCTTGGCGTCGCCATCGCCGTCTTCGCGCCGAACCTCGCTTGGAACGCGGGTCACGGCTGGGCGACCTTCGCCAAGCAGTTCGGCCGCGTCGGCCAAGGCGGCTTCGCGCCGCTGCACCTGGTGGATTATCCGCTGGGGCAGGTCGCGCTGATGACGCCGCCGATCCTGTGGCTCGCCGTCGTCGGCGCGCGGGCGGCGTGGCGCGGCGGCGCCGACGATCCGCGCCGGTTGGTCGCGTTCGTCGCGGCGCCTCTGCCGCTCTACATGGCGGTCCACGCGCTGCATCAGCGCGTCGAGGCGAATTGGCTGGCGGCGATCTATCCGGCGGTCGCCGTGCTCGCAGCCGAGGCGCTGGCCGGCGCGGGCGACCTTTCGCGTGCGACGCGGCGCTGGGCGAAGGCGGCGGCGCCCGTCGGGCTCGGAGCGAGCGCGCTCGCGCTTGCGGCGGCCGCCGGCGCGTTCGGCGGCCTCGCGCCGGTCTGCGCCAAGATCGGCGGCG
>JAGWKJ010000156.1 GCA_028865375.1 Hyphomicrobiales bacterium
GGCGCGCACGACCAGCGTCGCGGGGGCGGCGGACCCGTCTTCGCCGCCGCCGCGCCGGTCGCGCGGCCAGTCGAGCTTCAGGGGTTCGCTCGCCGCGGCGAGCCGCGGCCCCACGAAAACGTCCCAGCGCGCCACGATCTCGGCGGCGCCGAAGCCGCGCTTGGCGAGCGCGGGCCCCAGCGCCTCGCGCACGAGCTCGGCCAGCGGACGCGCGCGGCGCTTGAAACGGGCGGGGCGGGGCGTTTCCATTCGCGACCACGGCGGTTAGACGAAAGGGCGATGATAGAGGCGAAAGCGAAACCCGCAAGGCGCGTGGCGGCGACGGTCGCCGCGCGCCTGCTCGATTGGTGGCGGCTCGCGCGGCGCGACCTGCCGTTCCGCGCCGCGCCCGGCCGCGCGCCCGACCCCTATGCGGTGTGGATCTCCGAGGTGATGTTGCAGCAGACGACGGTCGCCGCCGCCGCGCCGCGCATCGGCGCGTTCCTCGCGCGCTGGCCGGACGCCGCCGCGCTCGCCGCCGCGCCGCTCGACGACGTGCTCGCCCAATGGGCTGGGCTCGGCTATTACGCGCGCGCCCGCAACCTGCACGCCTGCGCGCGCGAGATCGTGGCGCGGCACGGCGGCGCGATCCCGCGCGAGGAAGCGGCGCTGCTGAAATTGCCGGGCGTCGGCGCCTACACGGCCGCGGCGATCGCGGCCATCGCCTTCGGCGCGAGGACGGCCGCCGTCGACGGCAACGTCGAGCGCGTGGTGGCGCGGCTGCACGCGGTCGAGACGCCGATGCCCGCAGCGAAACGCGAGCTGCGCAGCCTCGCGATGGCGCTGGTGCCCGCGGACGCGCCCGGCGATTTCGCGCAAGCCATGATGGACCTCGGCGCGACGGTCTGCACGCCGCGCGCGCCCGGTTGTCCCGTCTGTCCGCTCGCCACCGATTGCCGCGCGCGTGCGGCCGGCGCGCCGGAGCGGTTCCCCGTCCGCGCGGCGAAGAAGGCGCGGCCCCTGCGGCGCGGCGCGGCTTTCGTGCTCGTGCGCGCCGACGGCGCGGTGCTGCTGCGCAGGCGGCCGGAAAGCGGGCTGCTCGGCGGCATGTCGGAACCGCCCGGCACGCCGTGGAGCGCGGACTTCGATCCGCGGAGCGCTGAAGACTTCGCGCCCTGCGCGACCCGGTGGCGGGCGTGCGGCGAAGTCCGGCACGTCTTTACGCATTTCGAGTTGGCGCTCGACGTGCGGGTCGCGCCTGCGCCCGGCGATTGTCGGCCGGCGCCGGGTTCGCGCTTCGTGACGCCGGGCGAGCTTGAAACGTCGGCCTTGCCCAGCGTCATGCGCAAGGCGCTCGCCGCGGCGGGAATCGCGTTTCAGGCGGGTCGCGCGTCGAGATAGGCGCGGACCCCGGCGAACACGGCGCGGAACATCGGGGTCGTGAGCACGCCGGTGTTCGTGTTGTAGCGCGAGCAATGATAGCTGTCGAAGACCGCGAGCCGCCCGACGTCGTGGCGCGCGCCATGGGCGAACTTGCGGCGCGAGGGAACTTCGCCAAGCGCGCGCAGCGTGGCGTCATGCGCGATCTTGCCCAGCGCGATCGCCGCGACGAGGCGGGGCATCGCCGCCACGTCGCGCGACAGGTAGTCGCCGCAAGCCGCGATTTCGGCCGGCGTCGGCTTGTTCTGCGGCGGCGCGCAGCGCACGGCGTTGGCGATCCTGGCGTCGACGAGGGTCAGGCCGTCCGACGGATCGGCTGCGAACGTCCCGCGCGAAAAGCCGAACGCGGCGAGCGTCTCGTAGAGCAGCACGCCCGCGTGGTCGCCGGTGAAAGGCCTGCCGGTGCGGTTGGCGCCGCCGCGGCCGGGCGCGAGGCCCACCACCAGCAGGCGCGCGTCGCGGTCGCCGAAGCCGGGAACCGGCGCATTGTGCCAAGCCGGCTCGGCCGCGCGGTTGTCGCGTCTATACTCGGCAAGGCGCGGACAGCCGGGGCAGTCCCGCCCCGGCTCGCGGAAGGTCAATGCTGGCCGTCCTCGTCGTCGTGGCCTTGGGCCTGCGCGGGCGTCGCGGCGGGGGGCGCCGCTTGGCCGACCGGCGCGTAGACCGTCGACTGCCGGGCGAAGCGCTGCGCCGCGCGTTCGGCGCGTTCGCTCGGATCGCGTCCGATGCGTTGCGCCAGATGGGCGATGTCGAGGAACTCGTCGGCCTGCCGGCGAAGCTCATCGGCGACCATCGGGGGTTGCGTCGTCACGGTCGACACGACGGTCACGCGCACGCCCTTGCGCTGAACGGCTTCCACCAGATAGCGGAAGTCGCCGTCGCCAGAGAACAAGTAGATCTGGTCGACCCGGTCGGAGATTTCCATCGCGTTGACGGCCAGCTCGATGTCCATGTTGCCCTTGACCTTGCGGCGGCCGAGCGAATCGACGAATTCCTTCGCCGGCTTTGTCACGACGCTGAATCCGTTGTAGTCTAGCCAATCGATCAGCGGACGGATCGAGGAATATTCTTGGTCCTCGACCAGCGCGGTGTAATAAAACGCGCGAACGAGTCGGCCTTTTCCCTGAAATTCCTTCAGCATTCGTCGATAATCGATGTCGAATCCAAGTGATTTGGCGGTAGCATAGAGATTTGCGCCGTCGATGAACAACGCAATGCGGTCAGTGTCGGACATGGTCGTCTTTCAAATGTTTCGCGCCGGTCACCGCCGTCGACACCGCCGATATAAGGCCGTCGACGAACGCGACACAACGGCAGCCTTTCGGAAGGGTGAAGGAATCGACTTCAATTGCTGCGCGAAACGTGATGATTGATAACGATATGCACTACCATGCGCGGAGACCCCATGCCAGCGAAGTTTATTGCACATTCGCATATCGGTTTTGGATCGGCCCAACGAAATTCGCTTCGAGTTGCGCCCCGGCGCATCGCGGGCTATAGGCGCGCAACTCCCGCTTCCACGTCGAAAGGGCACGCCATGGCGCGCGTCACAGTCGAAGATTGCGTCGACAAGGTCGACAACCGTTTCGATCTCGTCCTGATGGCGAGCCACCGCGCGCGCGTGATCGCGTCGGGTTCGCAGCTTCTGGTCGACCGCGACAACGACAAGAACCCGGTCGTGGCGCTGCGCGAGATCGCCGACCAGCGCCTGACCCCGCCCGACCTGATGGAAGACCTCATCCACTCGCTGCAGAAGCAGGTCGAGGTCGACGAGCCGGAACTCGAGGCGGCGCCCGCGCTCGCCAGCGTCGGCGCCGCGATTCCCGCTCCCCCGACGGGCGCGGACGTCGAACCGGAGATGGATCGCATGACGGAGGAAGACCTCCTGCGCGGCCTCGAAGGGCTGGTGCCGCCCGCCGAGGTCGACGAAGAAGAATAAGTCGGGCGGGCGCGCCCTCGCGTCTGGATCGCTTCGCTTCGGCCCTCGCCGTCCTTGCGAGGAGCGCAAGCGACGAAGCAATCCGGACTCCCTTGCGTTTCGCGAGGCGGAGGGTCGCGCCCGCGCCGCCTCCGCGACGCCCCGCGGGCAAAGCGATGCGGCGCGGCCTTTCGGCCGGGCGCACGACGCCGCATTCGTCGCACTTGACCGCCGCGCGCGCGGCCCCGACACTTCCTCGACCGTCGGCGCGGCCGGCGACTTGGAGGGACGACACATGAAAGCGTCGATCGCGGCGGCATTGGGCGCCGGCATCGCATTGGCCGCGGCGGGCGCGGCGCGCGCCGGCACGCTCGACACGGTCAAGAAGAACGGCGTCCTGCGTTGCGGCGTCACCACCGGGCTGATCGGATTCAGCCAGCCGGATTCCTCCGGCGCCTGGAAGGGCTTCGACGTCGATCTGTGCCGCGCGCTGGCGTCCGCCATCTTCGACGACCCGACGAAAGTGAAATACGTGCCGACCACGCCGGTCGACCGCATGACCGTGCTGCTGGCCGGCGACATCGACGTGCTGTCGCGCGTCACGACCGTCACGCTGTCGCGCGAGGAAGGCGGCCTTATGTTCGCCGGCGTCAATTATTACGACGGCCAGGGCTTCATCGTGCGCAAGGATCCCAAGCACGAAGTGAAGTCGGCGCTCGATCTCGGCGGCGCGTCGATCTGCGTGCAGGCCGGATCGACCACGCAGGGCAACCTCGTCGATTATTTCGGGTCGCACGGCATCAAGGTCGACGTCGTGACCTTCGGCACCGCGCCGGAGACGCTGGCGGCGTACGATTCCGGCCGTTGCGACGTCTACACGACCGACGCCTCGGCGCTCTATTCGCAGCGCCTGAAGATGAAGGATCCGGCCGCCAACGTGGTGCTGCCCGAGATCATCTCGAAGGAGCCGCTGGGACCGGCGGTGCGCAAGGACGACGTCGCCTGGTTCCAGCTCGTGAGTTGGACGCTGCACGCGATGGTGGACGCCGAAGAGCTCGGCGTGACCTCCAAGAACGTCGACGAGAAGCTGAAGTCGAACGACCCGGCGACGCTGCGCCTGCTCGGCGTCAAGGGCGACCTCGGGACCAAGCTCGGCGTGTCGAACGATTGGGTGGTGCGCATCCTCAAGCACGTCGGCAATTACGGCGAGAGCTTCGAGGCCAACCTCGGTTCGGGCTCGCCGCTCAAGATCGCGCGGGGCCTCAACGCGCTGTGGACCAAGGGCGGCCTGCAATATTCGCCGCCGTTCGAGTGATCGCGCCGGCCGGGCGGTGAAGGGGAGCCGATGACGGCCGCGTCGCCCGGCCTCGCGCCGGTTCGCGGGGCGAGGCGCGCGCGGCCGGCCCGCGACCTCGCGATCCAGGCGGCGCTGATCCTGGCGATCGGCGCCGCCTTGGCGTTCCTGTCGCTGACGGCATATCGACACATGGTGGCGCGCGGCATTCCGCTCGGCTTCTCGTTCTGGAACCAGCCGGCCGGCTTCGCCATCGACCAGAGCCTCATCTCCTACGGCCCGTCCTCGACGGTGGGCCGCGCCTTCCTCGTCGGGCTGATCAACACGCTGATCGTCTCGGCGCTCGCCATCGCGATCTCCGTGCCGCTCGGTTTCGTGGTGGGCGCGGCGCGGCTGTCGCCGAACTGGATCGTCGCGCGCGTCGCCGCCGTCTGGGTCGAAGGCCTTCGCAACACGCCGCTGCTGCTCCAACTGCTGTTCTGGTACAACGCGGTGCTGCGCCAGCTGCCTTCGGCGCGCGACTCGATCGCGCTCTGGCCCGGCGCGCTCCTCAACCAGCGCGGGCTCTACCTGCCGAGGCCCGTTCCCGCGGGCGGCTTCATCTTCGTCGCGGCGGCCGCGATCGCGGGCCTGTTCGCCGCGCTGGCCATCGTCGCCCGCGCGCGCCGCGTCGATCGCGACGGCCGCCTCGCGACCGGCGCGATCACCTATGCGCTCGCGGCCTTGGTCGCCCCGCCGATCGTGGCTTCCGCGCTCTCGGGAGCGCCGCTGACCTTCGACTGGCCCGCCCCAGGCGGGTTCAACGTGTCGGGCGGGCTGCACCTGTTTCCCGAATTCGTGGCGCTGCTGTTCGGGCTGTCGCTCTATTCGTCGTCCTATATGGCCGAAGTGGTGCGCGGCGGCTTGCAGGCGGTGCCCAAGGGCCAGCGCGAGGCGGCCTCGGCGCTGGGCCTCGCGCGCCGCCAGACGTTGCTGCTCGTCACGGGGCCGCAGGCGATGCGCGCGATCCTGCCGCCGCTGACGAGCCAATGCGTCAACGTCGTCAAGAACTCGTCGCTGGCGGTGTTCATCGGCTATCCCGATCTCGTCGCCGTGTTTCCCGGCTCGACCATCGAGCGAACGCAGGCCGCCGTGCAGGTGATGGCGATCACGCTCGGCGTCTATCTCGTCCTGTCGGTCTCGACCTCGGCGCTGATCGGCCTTTACGACCGTCGCCAGATGAGTAGGGGCGGCCGATGACGCAGGCCGACCTCGCGCGCCGCCCGCCGGGCCGCACGGTCGGGCCGCTCGCGCTTGCGCGGGCCAACCTGTTCTCGACGCCCGGTTCGGCGGTCCTCACCTTGTGCGTCGTCGCGCTGGCCGCCTGGACGCTGCCCGGCGTCGTGCGTTGGGCGGCTCTCGACGCCGTGTGGCGCGC
>JAGWKJ010000157.1 GCA_028865375.1 Hyphomicrobiales bacterium
CGAGCTTGGTGGCGCCGCCGATCGTCTTGACGTCGATCCCGAACAGGTCCTGTAAATCCTTGCCGACATAGGCGTAGCGATGTTGCAGGGTCGCGGAAGCGGCGACGCCGGGTAGGGCGGCGAGCTTCGCCATCGCGTCGCCCGCCGGCGCGGCCGTCGTGCCGGTCACGGCGACGTCGGCGCCGTTGGTGAGTTCGGCGTCCACACGACCTTGGGCTTGATAGGTGGCGTTGAACAGCGAGGTCGAGACCGCGAACGCGACGGCGAGCGCGACCAGCGCCGCTCCGGCGGCAACCCGTCGACGCCTGCGTGACAAGGTCGCCGCGGCCGGGGCCGCGACGGCGCCGGCGAACGGGCGGATGAGCCGCGTCAGCGCCGGAACGCCATGCCGCAACGCGGCCGACGTCAGGCGCATCGCCAACAGCGCGCCGCCGAGCCAAAGCGCCAGCGGCGCGAGGAAGGCGACATAATCGACCGACGTAGCCGGCACGCCCTCCGGGGCGAGCACGACCTGATAGCCGGTTCCCGCCGAACGCAGGAAGATGGCGGCGGCGAGCGCCAGCAGCGCGGCGTCAAGCCATAGGCGCTTCCAGATCGGCGATGCGCCGTCGTCGCGATGCCATGCGCGGCGTTCCGCGACGCCGCGGCCGGCGAGATCGCGCAAGGCTGGCACGAGCGCCGCCGCGGTCGCCGCGACGAAGCCGCCGCCGCCGGCGAACAGAAGCGCCGAGGCCACGGAAGGGTCAGCCGGATCGGCGCCGAGGACGAAGCGCGCGATCAGCGCGCCCGCGGCCACGCCAAGGACGGCGCCAAGCGCGGCCACGGTCGCGGCCTCGCCGGCGGCCGACGCCGCGATCCGCGTCGTCGAAGCGCCGCGCAGCGCGAGCAGCGCCTGTTCGCGCGTGCGACGCGGGGAATCGGCGCGCGCCACCGAATTTGCGATCGCCAGCGCCAGCGCCACGCCCGGCAGGCCGAGGAACCACAGCAAGATATCGGCGAACAGGGCGTCCTTGCGGATTGCGCCCAGCCGGGCGGCGAGATCGTCGCCGACCGTCGCGAGCCCCGCCGCGCGCAATTCGACGTTGTGCGACATCGCGGCCGCCGCGACATAGGCGGCGTCGGGCGCGACCGGCAGGGCCGCGCGGTCGAGCCGCGCATGGATCTGGTAGCGCGCGCCGCCGCCGGGCACGGCCGCGCCGGCTTCGAAATGCGCGCGCCAGGTCGCCATCGGCAGCAATGCGACGTTGTCGGGCGGCGCGGTCAGGGTCGGCCCCTTGGCGGGGCCGATGGCTTGGAACGTCGCGTCGATGTTGGGCAGGTCGACGACGCCATCGACCTTGACGTCGAAGGGCGCGCCGACGCGCGGCGTCACGGTCACGGTGTCGCCGACGCCGACGTGGAGGTTCGACGCCGTTTGCTGGAACAGGGCGACGCCGCCGGTCGTTCCTGCGAGCGTCCTGACCTGGCCGGGGAACTCGGTCGCATAGCCCGGGGGTAGGCCCAACGCCTGGCCGCCGCCGGTGACCTGCACCGTGTCGCCGGTCGCGCTGCGGAACGCGGCGACGTCGGCATAGCCGACCGATTGGGCGACTTTGACCGGGCCGGATTTAGGCAACGCGTCGCGGATCGCGGCGGCGTCGGCGCCCGGCGCGACTGCGACCTGCCAATCGACGGGCAGGGCGGACAGCGCCCGCGCGGTCATCGATCGCGCGCTCGTCACGGCGTGAACGCCGACCGCGCCCATCAAGGCCGTCGCCGCGACGATGCCGATCGCCGCCAAGGCGGTCGCGCCGGGTCGCGCGGAAAGCGACGCCCGTATCCACGAGAGGATCATGATCATTGTCCTTGAGGGAGTTCGGTCAGCCGGCCGGCGTCCATGCGCCAGACGCGGGACATCCGCGCCGCGACCGCCGGGTCGTGCGTCGCCACGACGAGCGCGCACGGCCAGCCGTCGAGCGTGCGCAGGAGCGCGTCGATCGTGCGCTCGCCGGTCGCCCTGTCGAGCTGGCCGGTCGGCTCGTCGGCGAGCAGCAACGTCGGCCGCGGCACGAGCGCGCGGGCAAGCGCGACGCGCTGCATCTGGCCGCCCGACATGCGGTCCGGCAGCTTGTCGAGGAGGTCGTCGACGCCGAACAATGCAAGCAAGTCGACGGCGGGGAGGGCGCCCCGCGTCGGGATACCGCCGAGTTCGACCGGAAGATCCATGTTCTCCGCGACGTTCAGCGTCGGAACCAGCGACGGCGCTTGGAACGCGAATCCGATCTGGCGCGGCCGCAACGGCAGCGTGCCGTCGAGGCCGGGCCGGTCGAGCAGTCCCTCGGAGGCGTCCTCCAGCCCCGCGATCAGGTTCAGCAACGTCGATTTGCCGCCGCCCGACGGTCCGACCAGCGCGATGCGGTCGCCGACCCGGATCTCGAACCCGGCGTCCGCCACCGCAAGCGACGCCGCGCCGCGCGGGCCGAACGCCTTTCGCAATCCGGCCGCGCGAACGATGGTCGCGCCGCCCGCCGCCGGCGTCGCCCGCGGTCCGTATGCGACGGAAGCCGCCGCTTCGGCGTCGCCGAGACCCGCCTCGATCCTGCCGTCGCGGATGCGCGCGACGCGCGTCGCCGCGCCGGCGACCGCGCCGCTGTGGGTCGCCACGAGGATGGCGCGGCCGCGCGACCGGTGACGGTCGAGCGTCGCCAGCACGAGCGCTTCGGTGGCGGCGTCGACCTCCGCGGTGGGTTCGTCGGCCACGATCAACGGCGGATCGCCGGCCAGCGCCACGGCGAGGCCCGCGCGCGCCGCCTCGCCGCCCGACAGGGTCGAGGGACGCGCGTCGGCGCGTGCGGTCATGCCGACGTCGGCGAGCGCCGTCGCGACCGCGTTCCGCACGTCGCGCTTGCCGCGCAGCCGCAGCTGCAACGCGACGTTTTCCGCGACCGTGTATTGCGCCAAGAGATTGCCGCTCTGGGCGAGGTAGCCTACGACGCGCGCGCGCAGGGCCGCGCGCTCCGATTGCGGGCGGCGCGACATCCGTTCGCCCGCGACGTCGACGGAGCCGCCGTCGGGATCGTCCAGCCCGGCGACGCAAGCGAGGAAGGTCGACTTGCCGCTGCCCGACGGACCGACGAGCGCGACCGTCTCGCCGGGTCCGATCGTCAACGAGGCCCCGCGAAGGGCGCGGACCTCCGCGTCGTCGACGTGATGGAAGCGATGCAAGTCGTCGGCGACGAGGATCGGAGTCAGCGCCATTGCAGCGACTCCCGCATCAGCTTCCATTGGTCGACGTTGTCCGCGCCGGCCGGCGCGGCGAAGGTCAGCGTCGCGCGCCTGCCGCCGCGCTGCACGAGAAAGCGCTCCTTCTCGAGGCGGATTCGCTTGCCGGTGACGGCGTCCGGCGCGGAATTCTCGCCGTAGACGATCTCGACCGCCGGGCCGGCAGGCAGTGCGACCGCGGCGACGCGCGAGATCGTCACCGCGCGGCCGGCCGCCACGAGCGCCTTGGCCTCGTCGGCTTTCACCGACGCGACCGTGGGGGCCGCCGACGCCGGGGCGACCGATATCGAAACCGTTCCGAACTTGTCGGCGAACGTCGCCGAGTCCTTCGCTTCGCGCCGCGACCAACCTTCGGGGACCTTCATCGCCACGCCGAACGGAGCCGCGAATTCCACGAAGACTTGGCTGTCGGGGATGTCGCCCGGCGGGTGCGTCTCGGGCGCGAGCGGCTTCTCCGCTTGGGCGGCTAGCGCGGGGGTCGCGACAAGCGTCAGCGCGAGCGCGGCGGCGATGGCGTTGCGGGTCATGGGATCTCCGGGTTCGCGTCGACCGTGACGTCGATGCGGCGAGACCCTAGCCGCGCAGAATTAGGGGCGAATTAGACGCTCCGGCGACGGGCGCCGACGCGCGCGAGCGCGCCGTCCCAGATGCGCTCGCCGACGTCGGCGACGAGGTCGCGCACGGCCCGGCCCGGCCCCTGCGCGAAGACCGGCGCGCAGACGAGCGCGATCGCCGCCGCGCCCAGCACGTCGGCGGGGAAATGCGCGCCGAGAAACACGCGCGCCCATCCGATCGCCGCGCCCAGCGCGGTCAACGCCGCCGCCGGCCCGCGCCGGCCCGCGCTCCACAGCGCGAACGCCACCGCGAAAGCGAGCGTGGCATGGTCGCTCGGGAACGAATTGTCCGGCGCGTGATCGAGGAAGTTCGGCGACAGGCCGAGCATGAAGGGCCGCGCATGGACGAAAGCGGCGCCCGCGGCGGCGCCCGACGCGAGCGCGAGGACGCCGGACGCCGCGGCGCCGACGGCGGCGCGCCGTTGCGCGGTCCCTCCGGCGAGCCACAGCGCGACCAGCGCGACCGGCGTCGCGTAAATCGCCCAGTTCGCGAGCGCGCGCGCGAACGCGAGCGACGCCGGCGACGGGGCCGTCCCCGCCGCGAGCGCGGCGAAAGCCGCGCGGTTCCAAGCCTCGAAGGTGGCCTGCATCGTGGTCATGTGGTTCCTCGGATGTCCGGCTGGACGAGCGGCGCCCTCAGCGTCGCGACGAGGCCGGGACGATCGGGCCGGTTCGCCAGGTCGATCGACATGCCATGACGAGCCGCCGCGGCGGCGGCGATCGCCAAGCCAAGGCCCGCGCCGTCGCTCGCCCGACGCGAGCCGCGGCGAAAGCGCTCGAACAGCTGCGGCAATTCGGCCTCGGGCACGCCGGGACCTTCGTCGCGGACGGTCGCGGTCGCGACGCCTCCTTGGGCCGACAGCGACGCTTCGACCGCGCCGCCCGGCGGGCAATGCTTGACCGCGTTGTCGAGGAAATTGTCGAGGATCGCGCGCAGGTCTTCGACTTCCGCGCGCACGGGGGCCGCGTCGACCGCGTCGAGCGCGAGTTCGACGCCGCGCGCGTCGGCGACCGGCGTGGCGTCGGCTACCGCGGCGCGAATCGCTTCTGCGAGATCGACGGACGCCGCGCCCTTGCGACGCGGCGCGCCCTCGAGGCGCGCCAGACGCAGGAGCGAAGCCACGAGGCCGCTCGCTCGGGCGACGCCGCGCCGCAGGTCGGAGATCGCCGGCGCCGCGGAATCCGGCGATTCCGCCGCGAGATTGTCGACCTGGATCTGCAACGCGGCCAGCGGCGTCCGCAATTCGTGCGCCGCGTCGGCGACGAACCGGCGCTGCGCGCCGAGCGCTTCGCGCAGGCGGCCGGCCAACGCGTCCATCGCCGAGACGAGCGGCGCGATCTCGCGGGGAACGCCGGCGCCGGCGAGCGGGGCGTCGTCTTCGAGGTCGCGCGCGCCGATCGCCGTCGCCACGCGACCCAGCCGTCGCGACAGGGCGGCGGCCCAGGCCAAGGACAGCGCCCACAAAAGCGGCAACGCGACCAGCAGCGGCACTGCCGCGGCCGCCGCGGTCTCGCGGGCGAGCTTGTCCCGCACGGCGACGCGTTGGGCCACCTGCACGGTGCGGCCGCTTCCTTCGGCGACGAACGCCCGCCAGCGCTCGCCCGCGGCGACGACCGTCGCGTAGCCGGGCGCGCCTAGGCGCGGAAGGCTCGGGCCGCCATCGGGCCCGCGGACCGGCGAACCGTCCGCCCGCCAAATCCAGACGGAGAGCGCGTCCTCGGAATCCTGCGGATCGACTCCGTCGGGAGCGTCGCGCGCCCCGTCGACGCCGGAACCGGCGTTGAGCGCGACCTGGCGCAACTGGCCGTCGAGGAACGCGGCCGCCTCGCCGCGCGCGGCGAAATACACGATGCCGAGCGAAGCGGCGCCGACCGCCAACAGCAGCGTCGTGGCGCCTGCCAGCGCGGACGCGCGCAGCGACCTCATCGCGCCGGTCCTTTGGCCACCGTCCAACCGGCGCCGCGCACGTTGCGGATGACCTCGCGGCCGAACCGCTTGCGCAAGCCGTGGATCAGCACGTCGACGGCGTTGCTCTCGACTTCCTCTCCCCAGCCGTAGATCCGCTCTTCCAGCGTCGCGCGCGACAGGATGACGCCCGGCGCGCCGACCAGCGCGCGCATCAGCGAGAATTCGCGCGCCGTGAGCGTCGCCG
>JAGWKJ010000158.1 GCA_028865375.1 Hyphomicrobiales bacterium
TTCTTCAGGAGGCTCGATCCGGGCAATCCGCCGTCGCGGGCGAAGGCGAAGATCATGCGCGAAGCCGAGGTCACCGTCGCCAGTCCGCAGAGGAACTGCGACACGAAGATCGCGACATAGAGACCGTCCTTCAGCCAGGCCGGGAACCGCGCGTCGAGCGCCCAGAAGAAGACGTTCCAGCCCTGCTTGGCGGCGTCCTTCATGTCGGGAATGACGAACAGGAAGCCGATCAGCATGACGTAGCCGAACACCGAGGACCACCACACCGAGCTGACCATGCCGCGCGGCGCGGAAATGGCGGCCTTGTGCGTTTCTTCGGAGGTGTGCGCCGAGGCGTCATAGCCCGTGATGGTGTAGATCGGCACCAACAGGCTGAGCAAAAACGCCATCAGCATGCTGACCTTGCTCGGCCAGATCGGATCGCCCTTCAACTCGTTCGCGGCGTTCAGGGTGGGATCGCCGGTGAAATTGGTGAAGGTCCACAGCCGCGCGAAATCCCAATGCTCCGCGAACGCGAAGCACGAAATCGTCAGGACGATCGTCGCCGCGAAGATGAGATAACCGGAGAAGTCCGTCAGCTTCGCCGTCAGCCGGATGCCGAAATGGTTGATGAGCGCCTGTGCGCCCGTGATCGCGGCGACGAAAATGACCTGGTTGCGGAAACCTTCCGAAACCGTCGTATCGACGTTGATCGCGGGAAACCAAGGCGCGATGGCGCCGGAGAAGAAGCCCCATGTGCCGACGTTGATGGCGCCCAGCACGGTCACGAGGCCGAGCAGGTTGAGCCAGGCGGTCAACCACCCCGTGAAGCGGTTGCCGAGGATCGAGCTCCAGTGGTACAGGCCGCCCGCCGTCGGATAGGCGGAAGCGATCTGGCCCATGCCGAGGGCGAACACGCCCGAGATCAGGCATCCGATCGGCCAACCGATGCCGATCGAGGCGCCGCCTGCGCCCGCCGTCGCCTGCGCGAGCGAATTGATGCCGCCCGAAAGGATGCAGATGATCGAAAACGACACCGCAAAATTCGAAAAGGCGCTCATGCGCCGTTCGAGTTCCTGGGCGTAGCCCATGGAATGGAGGACCTTGATGTCCTCCGTCCGCTCCGCTTCCGAATAGTCGTCCGCCGGCCCGATCGATCCGCTTGACCTTGATGATTCTTTCATCGTCCGCTCCCGCCGCTGAATTTGAATCGTCGATTTCGGTCCGTCGTCACCCCGCCCTTTCGGCGACCCCGGCGCCGAAGCAGCTTCGCGTCGCCGCGAGCAGCAGGGGCGCGAGACGCCTCGCCCAAGCCTCCTGCCCGTCGCGGTCGGCGACGAGGTCGTTGCGCACTTCGATCATCGCGGCGGGCAATCCGTTGGCTTCGCCGTGCCGCAGCAACGTGTGGTAGACGCGATCGGAAGGCGCGTAGGGTTCGTTTACGCCGACCACGAGGCCCGCTTCGGCGCGGAGGCCCGCCACGAGGGAGCCGCCGATGCGCGCGTCGCCGGCGAAGATGACCCCGCAATGCCAAGGCCTGACGATCCCGTGCATGGCCGGGGTGTAGGTATGGATTGAGATGACCGCGGTCGCCCTTCCCGCCGCTCGGCGCAGGCCGAGCAATCGTTCGACGGCGGCGTGATAGGGCTCATAGATCTCGGCGACCCGGCGCGCGCGTTCGGCGCCAGAGAGGTTCGCGTTGCCGGGAATCGGCTGCCCCTCGCCGCGCGTCGCGATGGAATCCGGATCCGACGGATGCCGGTTCACGTCGAGCGCCAGCCGCGAAACGCAGCCGCGAACCAGCGGCGCGTCGAGGAGCCGGGACAACGCGCGGCTCGTCTCCAACGCTCCGGGATCCCAAGCGAAATGCTTCAGGAGATCGGAAGCGGAAAGGCCAAGCGCCCCATAACGGCCTGGCAGGTGATTGGAGGCGTGGTCGCAGAGCAGGACGACGGGAGAGAGCGCGCCTTCGCGCTCGATCGCGACCGCCGGTTCCTCCGCGTTGACGAACGCCGTCTCGGCCATGAATCGCTCCAAGCGACCATCCGCGCCGACCGTCCGATCGCCGGTGCAGCGACGCGTCGACGACAGTTTAATTCCAAAGCTGCGAGAATTGTCAACTTCGTATTATCCGTTACATCGCCGCGAAGGCGTCCGCGGAGCTGTGCTAGGGTGGAGACTTCAGGGGGATGGCGCGTGGACGGAGGCAATCGCGACGATGACCGCGCCTCGATCTCGGAGCGGGCGCGCGAGGCGTTCGACCGGCTGACGGCGCGCGAGCGCAAGGCCGCGCAGACGCTGCTGGCCAACTACCCGACCGTCGGGCTGGCGCCCGTGGCGGAATTCGCCGAGCGCGCGCACGTCAGCGCTCCCACGGTGCTGCGATTCGTCGCCAAGCTCGGCTTTCAGGGCTATCCGGACTTTCAGCGGCACTTGCGCGAGGAACTCGAAGCTCAGCTCGCCTCGCCGCTCGCCAAGCCGTCGCGCGGCGGGCGCGCGCGCAACCCGCAACGGGCCGCGATCGACCCCTTCGTCGAATCCGCGATCGCCAATCTCCAGAACACGTTCCGTCACGTCGGCGAGAACGAATTCATGGCGATCGTCGATCTTCTATGCGACCGGCGGCGCGCCGTGCATCTGATCGGCGGTCGTTTCACGGACGCGCTCGCGCGCTATTTCGCGGCCCATCTCGGCCTGGTGCGGCCCGCCGTGCGACACGTTCCCTCGGGCATCGGCGTCTGGCGCGACCGCCTGCTCGACATGAACCGCCGCGACGTGCTGATCGTGTTCGACGTAAGGCGCTATCAAGAGGACGTCGTTTCGTTCGCCCGCAAGGCGGCCGAACGCGGCGCGTCGATCGTCCTGGTCACCGACCAATGGATGTCGCCGCTCGCGCGGCAGGCCGCGCATGTGCTGGCCTGCCGCATAACGGCGCCCTCGCGCTGGGATTCCGGGATTTCTTTGCTCGCCGTCGTCGAAGCCTTGACCGCGGCGGTCACCGATCGCCTCGGCGAATTCGCGCGCGAGCGGATGGAAGAGCTGGAGCGACTGCGGTGAGACGCCCCGCCTCGGCCGCCGACCTCGCGACGGCGATCGCGAGAACGTCGTCCGGGGCGCCCGACGCGATCCGAGTTCGACGGGCCGCGAATGGGGAGGACGCGCCGGCCTCGCCCTCGTCTCAGGCGGCGCCGAGGCGGCGGCTTTCGTAGACGGCGCGCCAGACCTCGACGTCCGACGACATCACGCGTTCCAAGTCGCGTACGCGGGCGCGCAAGGTTTCGAGGTCGCCCGGGGCGTCGTCGGCGAACGCCCGCTCGAGGCCGGCGAGTTCCCCGACGCATCGCTCCGAGCGCCGCACTTCGTCCTCGGCGCCGCTGAACAGCCGCAAGCCGAACAGCGTGGCGCCCAGCGCCGGCAGGAGGACCGACGTCGCGCGCGCCGGCGTCGCGGACGAAAACGCGGCGTCGGCCAGGTCGGCCGCGGCCAGCGCGGCGCCGCCGGCGAGGCAGGCGTATCCCATCCACTTGAACAGCGCGTCGCGACGCGAGCGGCGCGCGATCCGGTCGCGATGGTAGGCCAATTGTCCCGCGACCAAGGCGGACGCCCGCGCGCGCACCTCGGGCATCTCCGCGCCGAGGTCGCCGGAAAAGACCGGCAGTTCCCGGATCGCCGCCCGCACGAACCATCCGGTCCAGCGCGGCTGTTCGTCGGAGGGCGCCTGCGGCCAGATGCCGAGCGGCCAGAACGGCGCGCTCGACCTCAGGCGCTCGGCCACCTCGCGCGCCTCGAGCCAGCGCCGATGCCATTGCCGCCAGGCGGCCAAGCCCGAGATCGCCACGACCAGCGCCACGGCCGCCAGCTCGATCGCCGCCGCCCGCCGCCGCACCGGAAAGGCGGTCGCCGCCGCAACCGCCGCCGCACCGGCCGCGCCGAGCGCGAAGCTCAGCGAATAGGCGGCCCTGTATCGCCGCGCGCAACCCGCCGCCACCGCGCCTGCGCCGTGGGTCAGCGCGGCCAAGCGCGCCTCGGCTTCCGCATTGGCCGCTTTCGCGTCGCCCGGCGCCGGCGCTCCCGGCGCGCGTTTCAGCGGGAAGTGCCACGAACCCAGGAACAGCGCCAACCCGCGCGCCTCGGCGGCGTCGCGGGGCGGGCGGACCAACCTGTCGACCGCGGCGGCGAGGCCGTCGGCGACCGGCACGGGCGCGATGTCTTCGACCGGACGGACGACGGCGCCATGATCGTCGGCCGAGGCCAGCAACGTCGTCGCGCCGTCGACCGGGTCGATGCGCAGGACGGTCACGCCGCGCCGCGCCGCTTCCGCCACGACGTCGCCCGTGCCGCCGCGCCCGCGCGAGCGCTTGCCGTCCCACACCGCGATCAGCAGGTCCGCCTGGCCGAGCGCCGCGAAGCCCGCCGCCTCGAACGCCCTGCCCGGTTCGCCGCCCTCGCGCGGAAGCACGAGGATCGCGCGCGCGCGGGCGAGCAGCGCGCGAAACCGCGCGACATGGGACGCGTCGCCGAACGTCGCCTCGTAGTCCGCGACCGGCATCGGCAGGATCGCGTCGACGGCGAGACCGCGCGCCAACGCCGCTTCGGCGGCGATGGCGTCCGCGCCCTCGGCCAAGGCGCCGACCAGCGACAGCGCCGGGGGCGCGGGAGCGAAGACCGAGGCGTGGCGATGGAGGCCCGATCGCGCCTCGACCAAGACCGCGTCGAGCGCGCGACCGAGCGCGTCCGCGACCGCCGCCTCGTCGAACGCCGATCCGCCCGGCGGATCGCCGGGCCGCACGGGGCGGTGGCCCGTCACCGCGAGCGTCAGGGCGAGGATGGGCTTGGGCGGATGTCCGAAAAACATGTGCGCCCCGCGGCGGTTGCCAAGGACCCTAACCGACGCGCACTTGCGTGCCAACGCGATGGCCGGCTATCGATCGCACCCCGCCCGGAGCGACGCGACCCGATGTCGAACCCGTCCAACGAAGGGCCGATCGCCGCCGGCGGCGCGAAACCGCCCGCCGCCGTCGTGGCCCTTTGGGCGGTCGACGGCGCCGCGCCGGCGGACGCCGCGACGCCGGCCCGGACATTGCGCGCCGTGGCGGAGGCGGCCGCCGCCGCTTATCCCGGAGCGTTCGCGCGGCCAACGGTGGCGCGCGTCGTCGTGTCCGACCAGGATCGTCTGTCGACCGGGACCCGGGCGTCGTTCGAAGCCGCAGGCGTCGAAGTCGCCGTCCTGCCGGCGCCGCGGGCGTTTTGCGCGACGCAGGCCGACATCGCCATCGTCGCGGACATCGAAGGTCTCGCGAACGTCGGCGACATGCCGGCGCTGCTTCCCGGCCCCGACGGCGGCGCGCTTTATGACCGCGGCGGACCGGACCCGATTTACGACGATCGGCCGCGCGCCGCGCCGCGACCGTCGCCCGCCGATCCGGCCCGGATCGCCGCAGACCTGTTCGCCGGCGCGACTTCGCCGGAATTGCTCGCCTTCCACGACGAGCCGGCCGAGATCGGCGCCGGGCGCTTCTCCTACGACCTGCTGCTGCGCCTGCTGCGCGCGCCGACGGCTTCGGCCTTCGAAGACGACGGATGGGCGGCCGCGCTCGCGCTCGGCCAAGGTCCGCGCGCCGACGCCGGGCCGGCCTTGCGGGCGCTCGAGGCGCTCTATCGCCGCGCGGATTCGCTGGCCGTCGGCTACGGACGGCGCTGGCGCTCGACCTTGGTGGCGCGTTCCGTGTTGCTCGTGGCAACGGGAGCGATCTCGGGCGTCGTCGGCGCGGCGCTGCCCGACCTGTTCCTGGCGACCTTCGCGGTGCAGCTCGCCACCAGCGGCCTCCTCCTGCTCGACCGGCGCGTCGCGCGCAAGAACCGCTGGCGCGCGCGATGGGTAGAGTACCGCGCGCTGGCCGAGAGCCTGCGCGGCCTGCGGGCGCTCGCGCTCGGCGGCGCGGCGGCGGTCGCCAGACCGGCGACGGGCTGGATCGATTTCGCCTCGACGCGCGCGCTGCGCGCCGTCGCGCCATGGGCGCCGG
>JAGWKJ010000159.1 GCA_028865375.1 Hyphomicrobiales bacterium
GAGCCGCCGTCGCGCACCGTGCCCTTCTTCTCCAGCAGGCCGCCGTCGGGTCCGTGGATGTCCTGCTCGGCCGGCTTGCCTTCCATCCAATAGGCCCATTCGTAAGGTTTCATGTGGGTCTTGGCCGTATCGAGCACCGCCGAATAATAGCCTTGGCGGTTGAGATAGGCGCCCGCCCAGCCCGACAGGAACCAGTTCACGAACTCGTAGGCGGCGTCGAGCTTCTTGCCCGACAGGGTCCTCGGCAGGGCGAAGCCCGACGCCCATCCGCGATAGCCTTCCTTCAGCGGCTGGAACACGCAGGGAATGCCCTTCAGGCGCACTGCCGTCACGGCGGGAGACCACATCGATTGGATCACCGTCTCGCCCGACGCCATCAGGTTGACGCTTTGGTTGAAGTCGGTCCACAGCGCGCGGAACTGACCGGCCTTCTTGAACTTGACGAGGTTTGCGACGGTGAGGTCGATCTCGGCCTTCGTCATGTTGCCCTTGTCGCCGTATTTGTGCAGCCCGAGAGCCTCGGTGACCATCGCCGCGTCCATGATCCCGATCGACGGGATGTTGATGATGGACGCCTTGCCCTTGAATTGCGGATCGACGAGTTCGGCCCAGCTCGTGATCGGCTTGCCGACGAGATCGGGCCGCACGCCGAGCGTGTCGGCGTTGTAGGTGGTGGGGATCAGGGTCAGCCATTCCGTCGGCGCGGCGGCGAAGGTCTTGGAGTGCTGCCCGTCGAGGTAGAGCACCTTGTGGGGCGACGTTCCCTGGTCGCCGATCTTCTTGCCGCCGACCTCGCCCTTCGTGATGACGGTCGCGATCTTGTCGAACAGCTTGATCTTCTTGGCGTCCATTCCCTTCAGGTTGCCCGACGGCACGAGGTTGCGCAGGCTGAAATACTCCGTGTCCACCAGGTCGAAGGAATCGGGCTGCGTCACGATGCGCTTGGTCACGTCGTCCGTGGTCACGGTGACGTATTCGATCTTGATCCCCGTGTCCTTGAAGGCTTGCTCCGCGATCGCCGGCGCCTGGTTGGTCGCGGTCGAAAGATAGCGCAGCGTGATCGGTTCGGCCGCATGCACGGCAGGGGCGCCGACGACTCTCGACGCGCCGGCGGCGGCGGCGACGGACGCCGCCGATTTGAGCAACTTACGCCTCGAAAGGCCCGTCTTCGCTTCGATGTCGGTCATTCGACGTCTCCTTCGTGTCGGTGGGTTTCGCCGTGAACCCCGATGCAAGGCGCGTGCCGCGCCCTCATTCCGCCGGTTCGAGCGGGTGCGCGTCGGCCGCCCGCCAATTCAACGACATCGCCTCGCCTTCGCGAGGCGCGAGCGCGGCGAACGCTTCTTCGGACAGCGCGGCCTCGTAATCGTCGCCGGCCGCGCCTTTCAGGCGCACGGCCCAGGCGGCCCCGCCGTATTCGATCTCGCGAACGGTCGCCGCGAGCCCGTCCGCGCCCGTCGCGCCCGGGCGGGACAGCGTCGTCCGGTCGGTGCGCACCGCGATCGCGCCCTCGCCGCGCGCCACGACGTTGTGCCCGCCGATGAAGCGGGCGACGAAGGCCGTGCGCGGACGCGCGAACACGTCGTGCGCCCCGCCGCGCTGCTCGATCCGGCCCTTGTTCATCACCACCACGACGTCGGCCAGCGCCAAGGCCTCGTCCTGGGAATGGGTGACGTGGACGAACGAGATGCCGAGGCCCTTCTGCAGGCGCTTGAGCTCGCCGCGCACGCGCAGGCGCAAGAACGGATCGAGCGCCGAGAGCGGTTCGTCGAGCAGCAGGGCGGAGGGCCGCGTCATCAGCGCCCGCGCCAGCGCGACGCGCTGCTGCTGGCCGCCGGACAATTGCGCGGGGCCGCGGTCAGCCAGATGGGCAAGTTCGACCAGCGCCAGCAGGGGTTCGGCGGCCTTCAGCCGCTCTGCCTTGCCGACGCCCTTCATCTTGAGGCTGAACGCGACGTTCTCCGCGACGCTCAGGTGCGGGAACAGCGCATAGTTCTGGAACATCATCGCCGTGCCGCGCTTTGCGGGCGGCAGCGGCGTCACGTTGACGTCGTCGAGCAGGACGTCGCCCACGGTCACGCTTTCGTGGCCGGCGAGCATGCGAAGGCTCGACGTCTTGCCGCAGCCGGAGGGGCCCAGCAGGCAGCAATAGGTCGCCGCGGGCAGCTTGAGCGTGATGTCGTCGACGGCCGTGACCTTGCCGTAGGTCTTCGTCACGCCGGCGAATTCGATTTTTCCGCGTTGCGGCGATGTCTCTTCCAAGTGGCGCGTCCCCGCCTTTCGTCAAGGAGGGTTCCCGCAAGTTCCATGCCACGCCGGCGATCGCGCGCCGCGGCGCCCGGTTCGCGTCTTCCCGCCCAATCCGCGGGCGCCGGCGCCGGATAAAGCGGCGGTCTCGACCGCCGACGCGCACCCCCCTATCGTCAGCCGAGCGGGCCCATCGTCAGGCCGCGGAAACCCCAGACCTCTCGATTGCCGCGCATCGGCACGAGGTGCACTTCGCGTTCCTGGCCGGGCTCGAAGCGGATCGCCGTTCCCGCCGCGATGTCGAGCCGGAGACCGCGCGCGGCCGCGCGGTCGAAGCGCAGCGCCGCGTTGGTCTCGGCGAAATGATAGTGCGAGCCGACTTGCACGGGCCGGTCGCCCGAATTGGCGACCATCAGCGTCGTGCGCCGCGCGCCGGCGTTGAGCTCGATCTCGCCGGGTTCGGTCAGGATCTCTCCGGGGATCATCGGGGCCTCGCTTCCGCGGCTGCGCTTGGCCGTCCGCGGTTCAGCGGATCGGCCGGTGGACGGTGACGAGCTTGGTGCCGTCGGGAAAGGTCGCTTCGACCTGCACGTCGTGGATCATCTCCGGGATGCCTTCCATCACTTGGTCGCGCGTGACGACATGGGCGCCGGCTTCCATGAGGTCGGCGACGCGACGCCCGTCGCGCGCGCCCTCGATCACGAAATCGGTGACGAGCGCGATCGCTTCCGGGTGGTTGAGCTTCACGCCGCGCGCCAGGCGCCCGCGGGCGACCATCGCGGCCATCGAGACGAGCAGCTTGTCCTTCTCCCTCGGCGTCAGGTTCATGCGTTTGGCCCCCGCTACTTCCTTCAAACCTGCTTCAAACCTGCCAGACCCGCGGCAGCGCCCGTCCGTCGCGCAGGATCTCGAGGACGGAAGCCGCCGTCCGCCGAAGCTCATGCAAGGACTTCGCCAACGTCCTCGCCACGACGATCCCTTCGACCGTGGTCGCGCCGGCCGCGGGACCGAGATCATGCAGGCGTTCGCGAACCGCGTCCAGACGCCCCGGCGCGTCGGGGGCGGCGAACAGGATGGTGGCGATGGCCGACGCGCCGCCGGCGGTCGCCGCCCCGGCCAGCGCGCCCTCGAAGTCGCCGTCGAGCCGGATACGGTCGGCGAGGAGGAGCTTTCCGCCGCGCGACACGCGCGTCGTGTCGCGCCAGCGACCGTCGCGGATCGTCTCGCCCATCCCGCGCCGACCGAACGCCTGCATGTCGACGCCGACGAAACGGGCGTCTTCGGCAAGTTCGACCGTCAAAGCCCGTTCGACCGAGAAGCCGTCGTAAAAGATGGTTTCCTGCGGCAGCCAATCGAGCGCGGCGCCAGCCGCAACGTCGATTCGGGTCGCGATCCGCGCCGGCGGCCCGCCGCCGGAGTCGTAGATGCGTTCGGCCGCCTGCCCCGCCACGCAGGCCTTCGCGCCGGCGCCGACGCGGATTTCGGTCGCGAGTTCGTCGCCTGACGCGATGCCGCCAGACACGTTGAGCGTCACCGCTTCGATCCATCCGGCGTCCTGCGGCCTTGGAAAGCGCGCGCGCAGGCAACCACGCTGGCCGAGGCGGCTCAGCCGCCCGGCGCCGTCTCCCGTCGCCTCGAATTCGACGGCGAGACGCCCTTGGGCGCGCTGGCGGCGCGCAGCCGGCGCGCATTGGGCGTTCATCGACGGGCCCCCGGGGACGCGCCAGCGCTAGCCGAGATCGGGCGCGCCGACAATCGCGCGGACCGCGGGGCGGACCGGCGCGCGACGCGGCCGCGATCGCCGCTGGACGATTGACACGGCGGCGCGATCCCGCGAGCCTAAATGATCGCGAAACGGAACGAGCCATGCCCGCACGCATCTCCCGCGCAGCCTATGCCGACATGTTCGGCCCGACGGTGGGCGATCGAGTGCGGCTCGCCGACACCGAATTGTTCGTGGAGGTCGAGCGCGACCTCACGACCTACGGCGAGGAAGTGAAGTTCGGCGGCGGCAAGGTGATCCGCGACGGCATGGGCCAATCGCAGGCGACCAACGCCGAGGGCGCGGTCGACACCGTGATCACCAACGCGCTGATCCTCGACCATTGGGGCATCGTGAAGGCCGACGTCGGCCTCAGGGGCGGGCGCATCGCCAAGATCGGCAAGGCCGGCAACCCGGACGTGCAGCCGGGCGTCGACATCGTCGTGGGCCCGGGCACCGAAGTCATCGCGGGCGAGGGCAAGATCCTGACCGCCGGCGGCATCGACGCGCACATCCATTTCATCTCGCCCCAACAGATCGAAGAAGCGATCTCCTCGGGCGTCACCACGATGGTGGGCGGCGGCACCGGGCCTGCGACGGGCACGGCGGCGACGACCTGCACGCCCGGCCCGTTCCATCTCGCGCGGATGTTGCAGGCGGCGGAGGCGTTCCCCGTCAACCTCGCCTTCGCGGGCAAGGGCAACGCCTCGCGGCCCGCCGCGCTGGAGGAAATGGTGCGCGCCGGCGCGTCGTCGCTGAAACTGCACGAGGACTGGGGCACGACGCCGGCCGCCATCGACTGCTGCCTCTCTGTCGCCGACCGCTTCGACGTGCAGGTCATGCTGCACTCCGACACGCTCAACGAGAGCGGCTTCGTCGAGGACACGATCGCCGCTTTCAAGGGCCGCACGATCCACGCGTTCCACACCGAGGGCGCGGGCGGCGGCCACGCGCCCGACATCGTCAAGGTCGCGGGCCTCGCCAACGTGCTGCCGTCCTCGACCAACC
The DNA here is from genome assembly GCA_028865375.1 of Hyphomicrobiales bacterium. Classification (GTDB taxonomy): domain Bacteria; phylum Pseudomonadota; class Alphaproteobacteria; order Rhizobiales; family Beijerinckiaceae; genus JAGWKJ01. Next base: position 5,018 of record JAGWKJ010000159.1, read on the forward strand.
CGACGCGGCCCTACACGGTCAACACGCTCGACGAACACCTCGACATGCTGATGGTGTGCCACCATCTCGACGGCTCGATCCCCGAGGACATCGCCTTCGCCGAGAGCCGCATCCGCAAGGAGACCATCGCCGCCGAGGACATCCTGCACGACATCGGCGCGCTCTCCATGATGTCGTCCGACAGCCAGGCGATGGGCCGCGTCGGCGAGGTGATCCTGCGCACGTGGCAGACCGCGCACAAGATGAAGGTGCAGCGCGGCGCGCTGGCCGGCGACGGACGCGCCGACAACGCCCGCGTCAAGCGCTACGTGGCGAAATACACGATCAACCCGGCGATCGCGCAGGGAATGTCGCGCGAGATCGGATCGGTCGAGGCCGGCAAGCTCGCCGACCTCGTGCTGTGGAGCCCGGCGTTCTTCGGCGTGAAGCCGGATCTCGTGATCAAGGGCGGCACGATCGCCTGGGCCGCGATGGGCGACCCCAACGCCTCGATCCCGACGCCGCAGCCGGTGCATTACCGCCCGATGTTCGGCGCCTTCGGGCGCGCCAACGCGCTGTCCTCGCTGACCTTCGTCTCGCAGGCGGCGCTCGACGACGGCATCGGGGACCGGCTCGGGCTGACGCGGCCGCTCGTCGCGGTCGGGAACGTGCGCGGCGGAATCTCGAAGAAGTCGATGGTCCACAACGACGCGACGCCCGACATCGAGGTCGATCCCGAGACATACGAGGTGCGCGCCGACGGCGAGCTGCTGGTTTGCGAGCCGGCGGCCGAGCTGCCGATGGCGCAGCGCTACTTCCTTTATTGACCGGTGCGGGGATGGCCGGACGGACGACCCTGATCGACTTGCTGACTTGGCTGTCGCCCGCGTTCCCGGTGGGCGGCTTCGCCT